>NZ_JAGWCS010000013.1:0-55112 GCF_020657705.1 Clostridioides sp. ZZV15-6598
AATATTAAAGATAAAATATATTAGGTTTAATAAAAGTATTATAAATTTTATAATGTACTATTAAGTTTATAAATAGATTTGTTAAATATTTTAGGAGGGAGATTAACATGTCTAATGAAAGAAAATATAACAATAAGACAAATGATTTGTCATTTCAATCATTTGCTAAATATTTTATTATATTTTATATTGTTATTGTTTTGATTATTCTGTGTATGTTTTGTATAAATACAGTGGGAGTTATGAAGAAGGATAATAGAGATTTAATGTCTAATGCCACAAATAGTATTGAAGATAGAGTCAATACAACCATTAAACTATTAAATTCTTTAGCTAAAAACAATTATATCATGGACAACAATGTAAGTGGTATTGACAAAAGTAAACTACTTTCAATATATAGCGACCAATTTGAATATATGATGATATGTTTTGTAGATAAGAATATTATTGTATGGGATGAGGAAGGTGGAAATGTTAGCCTTTCAGAACGTGATTATATGCAAAAGCTCTTTGCAACAAAAAAGGTACAGGTTACAGATAGTTTTGCAGCAGGAGCAGATGGGAAAACTTTAAATTATACAGTAGCATCACCTATTATAAAGGATGGAAATGTAGATGGATGTGTGTTTGCAGCAATTTATTTTGATGAATTGGAAGATGTCCTTAAACAAGTAAAAGGAAGTCAACAGCAAAACTTTATACTATTTGGTAGTGAAAATCAAGTTATGAATTCAAGTAATAATGAATCAACTTATGGAGAAAAATACATAAAACTTTCACAGAAAACAAAGTATTTAGGGACAAATGCTAAAGCAGTAGAAAAAGATATATTTAATGGCAAGTCAGGTGATTATTGGGCATTTGAAAAAGGACAATTGTACTTTATGTCTTATACGCCAGTTAAAAATACAAATTGGAATTTATTTTGTAGAGTAAATTTCATGGATGTATTTGCTTTAAGTTTAATCCCTATGAGTTGTATTTTAATTGTTATAACTTTAGTATTCCTTATTTTAGTCTATATGGAAAGAAGCTTTATGAAAAAACGTATGGAGGTTATAGATATGCTTTTAGGTTCTGTTCAAGAACTAGAAAAACGCATTTATCAAACAGAAAGACCTAGTGAAGTAGATTTTAAAGAGATTATTCAACTTACAAGTAAAGGATTAACTGATGGTTTAACGGGTGTCGTAACACGTACAGTATTTTTTGACCAGATAAGTAATCGTGTTAAAGTAGAAGACTCTGGAACACTTTCTGTATTCTCTTTTATTGATTTAGATGATTTGAAGAATATTAATGATTTGTATGGGCACGAAACTGGTGATATGGTTTTAAAAAATGTCGGATATGTACTTCGAGAGTATGAAAAAAAATATAATGGCTTAATTGGACGTTATGGTGGAGATGAATTTGTTATGTTACTATCTGGTTTTTCATGTAAAGAAGACATAGATGATTTATTAGATGAAATGACAATTCGTTTACACACTGAAGTATTAACTAGTGATGGAATTATTAGAACTCATTGTAGCATTGGAGCTGTTGTGTGTACTTCAGAAAACAATAATGATATAGAGAGTTTATTAAATAAGGCTGATGAAGCTTTATATTATGTTAAACGTAATGGAAAGGGAAACTATCGTTTAGTTTAATCTCTATGGAAGGAGTTGTTTTATATGAAAAATGTATATAAAAGGATTTTTATATGTTTAGTCATTGGATTGTTATCATTTTTATGTTTTAGTAAAGGCATCTTATATATCTTTGATGGTCAAGATGATATAGATAATAAAAAAGTCGAAAGTTTATTAAAGGCATATAAAAATAATATTACTTTAAATTTAAAAGAAAAATATAACTATACTGATGATTTAAAAACAGCCTTAATTTTAAATAACTATTCTATAGAGGCACTGGATGATACTGCAAAAGAAGTACTTAAAAATGACGCTTGCATGTATATTTCCATTTTAGAAAAACATAATGTATCTGCATTTTTTTCAAAGTCTTCTACAAAAAATATGATTGGTACTCAAATGAAAAATTTAAATTATTCTTATTCATTAGCAGAATCTATTAAAGGTTTGGTAGTAGAGGGACCATTTAAAGATTCTGTATCAAATAAAGAAGTATTTTTAATTATCAATCCTATATATAAAAATGGTGAATATTGGGGCGAAGTTGCAATAGCTTTAGACTCTAAAAAGGTGATTGATGCTTTTAATTTGAAACAATTAAAAAGTGCTGGTTTTGAGTATGAGCTTTGGAGGGTAGATTTAAATGATGGTTCAAAGTCTACAATAGAAATTTCAACTAAAGATTTTGATTTTTCTAAATCACAAGAAATTAAGTTTAAATTTCCTACTGTTTGGACATTAAGCATTATAAATGAAAATGGATTTTCCAGTAAAAATCTAATTTTTATTATTCATATAATATTTTTGATTTTTTCAGTATTAATAGCAGGGATTGTTTTTATTTACCTTGGAAAGAAAAGTGTTGATTGTGAATTAAGAGAGCAAAAATTAAGAGATTTAGAAACAGGAATATGGAATAAAAAAGGACTTTTAATTAAATTAAATGAAATATTACAAAAAAATCCTGATGAAGTTGTATTACTGTATATCAGTATTACAAATTATAGTAGATTTGCTCCAATATTAAGTTGTGATGAAAAAAAAGAGTATATTGAACATATCGTACGAACTTTGGAGAATTACATAACTAGTGCTCATTTCGTTGCTCGTATAGGAGAAGAAAGTTTTGTTTTAGTATTTAAAGAAAAATGTGGTAAAAATGAATTGTTAAGTATTGAAAAAGGAATTTCTTTAGAACTTCTAAGAAAAATCAATGTAAGGAATCAAGAAATATTCCTCACTATAGGTTACGGAGCAGCTATGTCTATTGATGATGGTAATGATGCAGAGAAACTTTTACTTGTAGCGATTGATGATTATGAAAGAAGGTTTCCTTCAATAGCTCCTATTCGTGATTTTACTAAAAAATGTGAGGATATGCTTGACGAGAAAAAACAGATTGTATTTGGAGAATATTCTGATTTAGATATAAATAGATTGGCGAGAGTCATATATAAATATTATAGAAAAGTGCAACGAATTATGTACAAAGATTATAGTATTGACGTTGGAAATCGAAGAGGATATATACGTGATATTGAAGTATTAACTGACTATAATTCAAAAAGAAATTTGGATTTATTTTTAATAGATATTTGTAACTTTGGAAAATTTAATGAATTATTTTCAATTGAGATAGGAGATTTAGTTTTAAAAGAGGTTACTAACAACTTAAGAACAGTATTTCCAGATTATCTATATCGTATTAATGGAGATGTTTTTTTAGGTATTTCATTGAATAAAGAATCATATTTGTCTGTACTAGATAAAATTGAAGATATATTTTCAAACTCTTTAAATATAAAAGATGTTTTTCTTGATGTAAAATGTAACATTGGTATTTGTCAATATCCATCTCATGGAAAAGATGCATATGAGTTACTTGAAAAGGCACAAATTGCACTTGGATATGTAAAAGAAAGTACTCAAAATCATGTTCAAGTTTATAATGATGAATTGACTAATATAATTTATCACGAAAATAATATAATTAAACGTATAAAGCAAAGTATAGAAGAACAAACATTAGAGGTTTGGTACCAACCAATTTTTAATGTAGAAAAAAACTGTTATATTAAAGCAGAGGCTTTAGTTAGATTAAAAGATGAAGAAGGAAACTACTATCCAGCTCTTGATGTAATAAATTGTGCAGAAAAAAATGGGCTTATTAAAGATGTTGGGTTATATGTATTACAACAATCATGTAAAATAACTAAAATAATAAAAAATAAAAACATGAATTTTGAACAAATGCATGTAAATTTATCTGTTCAACAAATTATACATAAAGATTGTGCGAATGATATATTAGAATGTATTAAAAATTGTGAACTAGATACAAAATATATTTCAGTTGAAGTAACAGAAAGTGTATTTATGGAAACCTTTGAGGTTGCTACCATGACTCTTGATAAGCTAAAAAAAGAAGGTATAGGTATAAATTTAGACGATTTTGGAAGTGGATTTAGTAGTTTAAATTATTTAGCTAATTTACCTATTGAGAATTTAAAGATTGATAAAGGTCTAGTAAAACAAATTAAATTTTCATCCAAGCAATATGAATTAATGAAGGCTATTGTACAAATGGCCAAAATAAATAATATGGATGTTGTAGCAGAAGGTGTTGAAACAGAAGAGACTTTAAATCTAGTCGTTTCTGCTGGTGTAAATTTAATTCAAGGTTATTATTTCTCAAAACCTCTAAGTGAAAATAAATTTATTGAATTGATGACTAAAAATGATTGATAGATATTAGCGTTTTCAATAGAACTACCATTTTAAAATATGTAGTTTGTATACATATTCAAGTGGTAGTTTTATTAAATTCCTTAGATATAGTAATATTATTGATTTAATATTAAAAATTTATAATTTTTATATTTATGAAAAATCTTCAATATAAGCATCATCAATATTAATGGTATGTTGAGGTACTCTTGAAATATGGTAATATATATTAAGGGTGAATGCTTTAAAGAGTATATATATTTAATGGAGGTATACAATTTGAAAATTACAAAAACAACACTATCTATCATAATTTTACCTGTCTTAGCTTTTGTAATATTATTTTTAAGTACAAATCATAGTTTAATAGATAATAAGCAGTACAATAAAATATATTCAGATTTGAAAGATACAAAGAAAATAGAAATTTATCATAAGTTTAATAGAGGTACTGAAAAAAACTATAAACCAATTGTAGTTACAGATGAAAAACTAATAAATGAGATAGTAAGTTTTATGAGCAAGGCAACTGATTTTGAAGATAGAGATATGAGTGGGGTAGCTGTAAAAAATCAGAAGATAAGATTTTATAATAGTAATGGTGAGCAGAAAATTATAAATTACTCATATGATAGTCTACATAATTTTGGAGAAATTAAATACAATAATGAAAAACTTAACTTACCATATGATTTTTTTAGACTAATAAACTCTCTTGATGAATTTAAACCTCAAAATACAAAAGTTCCTAATGATGTGAGTGAACTTTTTAAAAAGTATAGCTGGACACCAAGTTTTCTTATATCATCTCAAAGAAAAACACTTCCCAATAATTTTAAGTATTCATCAGAAAATACAACAGAAAAAATATATTGGGCTTACAATATGGAATTGTCTAAAGATATAGGATTAGATTTTTCTAATTTAAATTCAAATGACATTACTGCTGAGATATACAGCTTAATTGAACCACTACCAGACTCATTTGAACCTTTATTAGATGCTAGAGGTATTGTAATAAGACATGAAGGAAGGATTGTAGGAGCATACATTGATTCAGGTAGACATGAAGGAAAGGCTCTTAGTTTAAAAAGACATACTTTTAAAGAAGTAAAAAAAGAAGATTTAAATGTGTGGATAGTTGATAATTGTATAGATAAAACTAATTCTCTATATAAGGATATATCAAAAATGAGTAATGAAGATTTAATAAGAATGCATCTTAAGGCTATGGAAGAAAATAATACAAATGAGTTGTTAGCAACTATGGATGTAGAAAGTCAGATAAGTACTCTATTTATTAATTTGGATAATCGTAAACTTTTTAATGATACTAGATTTGAAATGAATTTACCAGATTATATTAATAGTGATACAATTATATATATAGAAAAAATAGATTCAGGAGAAGAAGAAAAAGATAAAAGAAGTTATAATGTAATATTTGCCAATGATGGGGTAGAAAAAGCTGGTGGGAAATTAGGTTTTTCTGATATTAATATTGATGTTATAAATGATGGTGGAGTATGGAAAGTATCTGGATTTACGAAATAAATTTAAACTTAAAATTATTAATGTTAAAATTTGATATTGTATTGAAAAATAATTAAAAGTATTTAATAATAGAATTAAGGGTAAAATAAATTAAGAACTTAAGATATTGAATATTAATGTATAATTTTAATGTGATATCCAAATAAATCCTAAATTTAATTTGAGTTTTAATATATATGGTCTAAGGTTTGATTATTAAAGATTTAATTGTAAGTTGTTACAGTTGATGATATTGATGTAGAGATTAAAGTTTAGAATAGAAAGTGCACCTTAAATTTTAAAATGTAAATTTAAAAATGTAAGCTAGTACAATCTAAAAATTATAATCACTCAATAGATTTATGGATTTATTTGTTTATTATAAATAAGTGGGAGTAGATTTTTCTACTCCCACTTTGTATATTATTATTTAATTAAAAAATAGCACATTAAAATTCTAAGATTAGTTGATATTTCCTGCTTTATTAGCAAATAACTCCTTAATAACATTGTTTCTAGTAGCTAAATCTCCACTAGAATTATTTGTTTTTTTCATAATTACAGAATAACGCTTTTTATTGATAAAAAATATTAAAATCTTATCATCATCAAAGTTGTATTCTTTGTATCTATCAATAGATTCATAACCTAAATTTAAGATGTCCTTATCTTTTATGCTATCTATATCCAAAACATATGATGGGTCAGCCTTCAGTAATATATTAATTAAACATTTTTCTTCACCAGCACAAAATAACTCAACCTTATTTGATATAGACTTAGATTGTTCTGAAGTTATTTTTACAGGAATAAGATTACTATTACTATCTCTTAAAAGAGAACCATATGTGTCTTGTTGATATACTAAATTAACTTTTTTCTTAGGAACACTTACCATCTTATCTAAATGT
Organism: Clostridioides sp. ZZV15-6598; assembly: GCF_020657705.1. Classification (NCBI taxonomy): domain Bacteria; kingdom Bacillati; phylum Bacillota; class Clostridia; order Peptostreptococcales; family Peptostreptococcaceae; genus Clostridioides; species Clostridioides sp. ZZV15-6598. Next base: position 6,815 of record NZ_JAGWCS010000013.1, read on the forward strand.
ACATAATGATGATTTTCAACAAAGCCTTCATTTAATATTTCAACAAAGTTGTCAATTTTACCTAAACAAAAAGATTCTATAGATTCTTTACAGAATTTATTTGTAAATGGTATAATGTTTACGTTTTCCTCGTCTGTATTCCATGCTATAGCATAATCCAAAGAATATACTTCTTCCTCTATATCTGCAAAATTATATTGTACTATGTTTCCTTTCAAAATTACTCGACCTCCATCTTATAATATATTTAATATACTTTATAAAACTTATATTATACTTAAATAATATCATAAATTGAATAAATATGATATAGTAAATGGTGAAAAAATTGAAAAAAATAACTATAAATGAGTATTAAATATGAATAGTATATACTAATGGGATGAAAAATGTCCACTATTAACTTTATCACCCCACATGTTTATAATTAAATTATTAATATAAAATAGAATCTATCGACAATGAATGGACTTTTAAAAGAACTTAATATAAAATTAATTAAATAAATACTTAAAAATGATTTACTTTAATGATAAAATCGTATTAAAGGAGGTTAATTTTATGGATATAAAAAATAAAATTAAATCTATGTTTTTGCCAGAAAAAGATGACTATTTAGATGATGAAGAATTTGAGGATGATATAGAAATTAATGAGGATAATTCAGAAGAAGATAATAATGTGCATTTAAATGACTTAAGCAGAGTGAAGTATGACTATAGAGAATTAAAAGACATAGAAAATCAAACTGAAGAAATGTGTTTACTAGCAGTAAGGCAAGATGGTACAATAATAGAATTTGTAAAAGATAAGACTGATAGAGTGTGTATGGAGGCAGTAAAACAGACTTATAAAGCTCTCAAATACATAACAAATCAAACCGAAGCTATATGTATAGAAGCAGTAAAACAGAATTACAGAGCCTTATATTACATAAATGACAAGACAGAAAATGTATTAATTGAAGCTATAAGAAGTGCATCAACTCATGATGTTATGGAAGTCTTTAGATTTGTAGAAGAGCAGACAGAAGAGGTATGCCTAGAATTAATAGAAAGCGCATCAAAAAATGATGTGGCAGAAATATTGAAGGATATAAAAGAACAGACTCCAACAATATGTTTAGAAGCAGTAAAAAAAGATGGAAAGTCTTTAGCTTATGTTAAGGAACAAAATGACAGTATATGTTTAGAAGCAGTAAAGGAAAACTATAGTGCATTGCCTTGTGTAGAAAAACAGACAGAAGAAATATGTATAGAAGCAGTAAAGCAAAATGACTTTGCCTTGTATTATGTAAATGAACAGACAGAAAAAATATGTATAGAAGCAGTAAGACGAAGTTATATGGCTCTTCAATATGTAAATAAGCAGACAGAAGAAATATGTTTAGAGGCAGTAAGAAATGATGGAAGAGCATTACAATATGTAAAGGAGCAGACAGAAGACATTTGTTTAGAGGCAGTAAGACAGAATGGAAAAGTATTACAATATGTAAAGAAACAGACAGAAGAAATATGTATAGAGGCTATAAGGGGCTCATTTAAAGATTTTGAAATAAAAGAAATATTGAGTTATATAAAGATATTAACAGAAAAAATATGTGTAGAGGCAGTAAAGCAAAATGGAAATATTCTTAAATATATAGAAGAGCAAACAGAATTAATGTGTATAGAGGCAGTAAAAGAAAATTACAGTGCTATACAATATGTAAAAGAACAAACAGAAAAAGTTTGTTTGGAAGCAGTAAATCAAAGTTTTGAGGCACTTAAATATGTAAAAGAACAAACAGAGGATATTTGTTTAAGAGCAGTAAGACAAGACTATAGAATGCTAAAATATGTTAAAAATCAAACAGAAAAACTATGCTTAGAAGCAGTAAAACAGAATTACAGAGCTTTGGAATATGTAGAAAATCAAACAGAAAAAGTTTGTTTAGAGGCAGTAAAACAGAATAGAAAAGCACTTCAATATGTAAAGCAAAAACAAAGTTAAACAATATATGTTATGAAAATAAAAGAAAAACTAAGATATATCATAAAAATAAATATAAAATTAAAGATTTATAATAAAAATAAAAGCACATAACTTATACAATATAAGTTATGTGCTTTTATGCATATAAAGCTTAATAAAACTCTTTTATTATAACTTTTTTATTATATAAAAAATAACAAAATGATTATATAGGTCTTTTTTTGACCAGTTTTACAATTTCAATAACTAGTTTTGAAAAATATATTGAATTTTCTCAAAAAAGACGCTATTCTATATATGTAAAATTTTTTTCTGGAGGTAAAAATGTTTAAGAGATATGCTGATAAAATGACATCTGTTTTAATTTATAACAATATGATAGATAACAATGAATCTAGGGTGTATTCTTATGGATTTGAAATATTAATTGCTTTTATAGTTAATATAACGACCATACTACTCTTAGGTTTTTTGTTTGGGAAATTTACATATATATCATTTTTTTTAATATGTTACTGCCCAATAAGACAATTTTCTGGAGGGTATCATGCAAATAACTATTTTAGATGTCTATTAACCTTTGTTTTTATAATTTTATCTACAATATTTATTATAGAAAATCTAAATGTAGATTTATTTAAAAATATTATTATGATTATTGCTAGTATTAGTTGGATTGGAATTTGCATTATGTGTCCAGTAGAGCATAAAAGTAATCCTATAAATGAGGTAGAAAAGTTAACTTATAAAAAAGTTGCTATATCTATATCTACAGTAGTCTTGTTAATGACAATTTCGAGTTTTTCATTAAATGTATTCGTGGATTACTTTATATATAGTGCTTTTGCAATGCTTTGGATTTGTATAATGCTGGTATTAGGTAAATTAAAATCTAAAAAAAATATAAGTAAAATGTGTATGAGGGAGAATTAAATTATGAAAAAGTTTATTGTAAAAATTATGAAGTGTGCTAGTTCATTAGCACTGAGTACTGCAATTTTGTCAGCAAATAGCACTTGTCCATGGATTATACATCAACCTAGAGTACCAAAAGAAATTAAGAATTTAAAAAAGATAAATTAAAAACAAGCAATTATTCATATGAAATCATTATAAAAAAATATTATGTTTTAATAAACATAAAACAAGTAAATTATTTATATATAATTATTATAAAAAAGAAATTGTTATACTTTAATAAATATAAAATAAGCAATTAGGAACAAACATTTTATTTTATGAGCACATAGTATACTTTATTTTGTAATGTACAAGTGTGCTAATTTAGGGGGATATAGTGTATCCATTGAAATGACTTACGAGTAGTAAGTCATTTTTGTATTGTATGTATTTTAAGCAAACTGTATGATATAATGAAGGGTAAAGTTTAATTAAAACATTAAAAAACTTTAGTATAGATAGTAGTTTAGGAGGTAGGTTATGAGTATAATACATAAATTTTCTATGAATGGATATAATATCGTTTTAGATGTGAATGGAGGAGCTGTTCATGTATTAGACGATGTTGCATACGATTTATTAGATTTTTATAAAGACAAAAGTAAAGAAGAAATACTAAATATATTAAAATCTAAATATCAAGAAGACAAAATAAATGAAGCATATGAAGAAATATTAAATTTAGAAAAAGAAGGTCTTTTATATACAGAAGATACATATCAATATCATCCAAGTTTTGTACATAGAGAGCCTGTAGTAAAAGCACTATGTTTAAATGTAGCCCATGATTGTAATTTGAAATGTAAGTATTGTTTTGCAGCTCAAGGGGATTTTGGTGGAGAAAAAGAACTTATGAGTTTTGAAGTTGGTAAAGCAGCAATAGATTATTTGATTGCCAATTCAGGGAGTAGAAAAAACTTAGAGATAGATTTCTTTGGTGGAGAGCCTCTAATGAACTTTGAAGTTGTAAAGCAATTAGTTGAGTATGGAAAAAGTATTGAAAAAGATTATAATAAAAATATAAGATTTACAATAACTACAAATGGTGTGCTGTTAAATGATGAAATTATAGATTATATAAATGAAAATATGCACAATGTAGTTTTAAGTTTAGATGGAAGAAAAGAAGTCAATGATAATATGAGACCAACTTTAAATGACAAAGGTAGTTATGATATTACATTGCCAAGATTTAAAAAGCTTGTAGAAGGAAGAGCAAAAGACAAGTATTACTATATAAGAGGCACGTTCACAAGAGATAACTTAGATTTTTCTAAAGATGTTATGCATTTTGCAGATTTAGGATTTAAACTAACATCTGTAGAGCCAGTTGTTGGAGACGAAAGTAATCCATATGCACTTAGAGAGGAAGATTTACCAAAGATATTTGATGAATATGAGAAATTTGCTGTGGAATATGCTGATAGACAATTACAAGGAGATGGATTTAAATTTTTCCATTTTATGATAGATTTAAATCAAGGACCATGTGTAATAAAGAGAATAACTGGATGTGGCGCTGGAAATGAGTATCTTTCTGTAACACCAAGTGGAGACATATACCCATGTCATCAATTTGTTGGAAATGAAGAATTTAAAATGGCAAATATATTGGATAAAGAAATTGTACTTCCAGAAAAGTTAAAAAATACATTTAGAGAAGCTCATGTATATACTAAGGAAGAGTGTAAAAAATGTTGGAATAAGTTCTATTGTTCAGGTGGATGTCATGCCAATGCAATAAACTTTAACAATGATATATCAAAACCATATGAGTTGGGTTGTGAAATGCAAAGAAAGCGTACAGAATGTTCTATTATGATACAAGCAAAATTAATGTTAGAAGGAGCAAATAATTAAATTTATATCTTAAAGGAGTTGTTTATATATGATTAGAGATTATTTAGAAGATAAACCTTTAATTGATGAAAGTGTCTTTGTAGCAAAATCAGCAGATATAATTGGAAATGTTAAAATCGGTAAAGATTCAAGTGTATGGTATAATGCAGTTGTTAGAGGAGATGAAGGTCCAATAACTATTGGAGAAAATACCAATATACAAGATTGTTCAATAGTACATGGAGATGAAAATACTGTAATTGGGAATAATGTAACAGTAGGTCATAGGTCAATAGTTCATGGTTGCAAAATTAGTGACAATGTTTTAATTGGAATGGGTTCAATCATACTAGATAATGCTGAAATAGGAGAATACACTTTAATAGGAGCAGGTACATTAATCACATCTAATAAAAAGTTTCCACCAGGAGTTTTAATAATGGGTTCTCCTGGAAAAGTAGTTAGAGAACTTACTGAAGAAGATAAAAAATATATTGATGAGTCATATCAATGGTATTTAGAAGCAGCACAAAATCAAAAATAACAATTAGAGAGTGGTTGTTTCAAAACATGCTTAAATTTGTTTTGAATCAACCACTAATTTATTTTATTAGGTTTAATTAGTATTTTAATTTTGAAAAAGTAGTTGTTTAGAATAGGTATGAAATGTCAAAAATAAAAATTAACTGAGTTAAAGAAATTTAATAAAATTACTAGTATATGTGATAAAATTAAATATTAAAGAGGATATAAGATATTAGAATATCAATTAGTAAAATAATGTCGTAGACATAGATAAATTAAGGTGTAAGTTTTTGGGTATACCTATTCTAGGAGTGAAAAAATTTGAGAATAAGTTATAGGAATTTAAAGAGATATAGAGAAATTGGATATATTTTGATAAAGTATGGTTTTAGTTTTATTGTAGAAAGATTAAATATAGAAGGCATAGCATATAAAATACCACTATTTGACCCACCAGAAGAAATAAAAAATATGACAACTGGTGAGAGAATGAAGAGAGTCTTAGAAGAACTAGGACCTACATATGTAAAAATAGGTCAAATATTGAGCACAAGAAAAGACTTGTTAGACCAAGATATAATTGATGAAATATCAAAGCTTAGAGATGATGTAGAGAAATTTGATTCAAATATAGCCATTGAAATATTTAAAGAAGAAGTAGGCTTAAGTATAGAAGACGTATTCTCAGAATTTAAAGAAGAACCAATAGCAGCAGCTTCAATTGGTCAAGTTTATGAAGGAATACTTAAAACAGGAGAAGAAGTAATTGTAAAAATTCAAAGACCTAATATAGAGAAGATAATAAAATCTGACTTGGAGATTCTTAGAACTATTGCACATACATTAAAAGACTTAAAAAAAGACTTTAATTTAGATTTAGAGCAAATGATAGAAGAATTTCAAACTCAATTAATGAGAGAACTTGACTATAATTTTGAATCTATAAATGCAACTAAATTTTCTAGGATATTTAAAAATAGTGATGAAGTATATATACCAAAAGTATATTCAGAATATAACAGTAAGAGAATCTTAGTAATGGAGAAAGTTAATGGTATAAAGTTAAGTGATGTAGAAAAAATAAGAAAATTAGGCTACAATACAAAAACTATTGTTGAAATAGGTGTTAGGTCTTTTTTTATACAGGTATTGTCACATGGTTTTTTTCATGCAGACCCACATCCAGGTAATATATTTATAGTTGGCAAAAACAAGATAGCATATATAGACTTTGGAATGATTGGAATCATTGATAACAAAACTTTGAACCAATTAAATGAAATTGCATTAGCAGGTGTAGAAAAAAATGTTGATAAAATAATATACTTGTTAATAGAAATGGATGCGTTAAATGGAGAAGCTGATGTTAAAAGTCTTAGACAGGATTTACTGTATCTAATACATTACTATTATGATATCTCTATAGAAAAGATAAATGTGACAGATATATTAAATGAATTGTTTAGATTTTTTAGACAGTATAAGATAATTATGCCTGCACAGTTTGTAACACTTGCAAAGACTATTATAACATTAGAGGGTACAAGTAGGACTTTAAATACAGATTTTTCTCTTGGCTCTATGGGAAAAGAATTTATGAAGCATCATTATAAAAGTAAATTCAATCCTAAAAATGTAGTTTTAAACTCAAGACAAAATGTGGAAGAGATATTGCTTGATGTAAAAACTATTCCAAAACAGTTAAAAGCAATCTTAAGAAATGTAGAAAGAAATAATATAAAAATGCAAATTGAAGATGTTAAAATGACAAAATTAGAAATTTGTATAACAGAATTAACTTCTCAAATGTCATTAAGTTTAGTATTAGCATCCATCATAGTAGGTTCTTCACTTATAATTGCATCACCAAATATAGAAAATAATATATGGATAAAATTTACTGCTATAGCAGGGTTCTTTATTTCTTTTATAATAGGGCTATGCTTAGTAATAAGAAGTATTAGGTCAAAATACAAAAAAGATTAGGGGGAATTAAATTTGAAAAAATGGACACTGAAATACAAAGGGAAGATAGAGGAAAGTGAATTTAGCAAAAAACTTAATATTTCCCCGGAAATCTGCCAAATTTTAAAAAATAGAGGTATATATACTGAAAAAGATTCAGAAATATTCATGAATCCGTCTTTAGACTATTTAAGAGACCCTTTATTAATGAAAGATATGCAAAAGGCTGTAGATAGAATAAAGTCAGCCATTGATAAAAAAGAAAAAATTTGGATTTATGGAGATTATGATGTTGATGGTGTATCTTCTACTTCTATTTTATGCTTATATTTTAAGAGTATAGGATATCATGTGGATTATTATATTCCAAATAGACTAGAAGAAGGCTATGGTATAAATGAAGATGCTATAAAGCTTATAAGCTCTAGGGGTTGTGACCTGATTATAAGTGTTGATTGCGGAATTACATCAGTATCTGAGGTTAATCTAGCAAATAATTTGGGTATAGATGTTATAATAACAGACCATCATGAATGCCAAAATGAAATTCCCTCAGCTTTTGCAGTAATAAATCCAAAGCAAGATGATTGTAGCTATCCATTCGATGCATTATGTGGATGTGGTGTAGCATTTAAAATGATACAAGCACTCACTCCAAAAGAAGATTTTAAGACTAGTATGTACGATTATTTAGAAATAGTAACATTGGCAACTATTTGTGATATTGTTCCACTTGTGGATGAAAATAGAATAATTGTAAAAAATGGTTTAAAATTAATGAAAGAAGGCAAAAATATTGGATTAAGAGAGCTTATAAAAGTTTGTGGTGTAGAAAGTGATAAAATAGGTTCTTCTCATATAGGATTTGCAATTGGACCTAGAATAAATGCATCAGGACGTTTAGGATATTCTTATTTGGGTGTTGAGCTATTTACTACTCAATCTAAAGATGAAGCTACTGAAATAGCTAATATATTGGAAGAAAAAAATAATGAAAGACAGATGATAGAGGCTCAGATGTATCATGAAGCTGAAGAAATGTTAAAGTCTAATAGTAGGTATAATGAAGATAAAGTATTGGTTTTAGCTAAAGAAGGCTGGCAACATGGAATAATAGGAATTGTAGCATCTAAGTTGACTGAAAAATACTATAAACCAACGATTCTTTTAGGTGTAGAAGATGGAGAAGCTACTGGCTCAGCAAGGTCAATAAAAGGATTTAATATATTTGAAGCTCTTGCAAAGTGCAAAGACTTAATGACTAGGTTTGGTGGACATGAGCAAGCAGCTGGATTGTCCTTAAATTCAGAAAATGTGGAAGCTTTGGCTAATGAAATAAATAAGTTTGCAGATTATAATTTGACTGAAGATGATATGATAGAAAATGTAAATGTTGAATTTGAACTACAAGAAAATGTAATAAATTTAAATCTTGTGGAAGAATTACATAAGTTAGAACCATTTGGATTAAATAATCCTAATCCTAGATTTATAGTTAGAAATTATATTCTAAAAGATTTAAAAGTCATAGGTAAGAATCAACAACATTTGAAATTAAGTGTAGAAAATGAAAAGTGCTATGAATGTATAGGATTTAACATGAGTCATTTAAAATCATTATTCAAGGTAGGAGATAAAGTAGATGTATTGTTCCAACTAGATGAAAATAACTATATGGGAAATAGAAAAGTGCAGTTTTTACTTAAAGACATTAGATTAGCTCGACCTAAAAGTGCAAGTAATGACAAACTTTCGCTAAAATTAATGTCAAAAATAATACCAAAAGATTCACAAAGCTTGTATAATATATCTGAGTCTGGTTTTGAATTATTTGATGGAAACACGGACATAAATATATTTGATTATTTTGAAAAAGAGACATTGATAATATCCAATTCTATAAATGGATTCTATAGAGCAATATCAGATGTATCACTTATGGACTTGGATTTTAACATAAATTACAATATTATTGAAGATATTAACAAAAATACTGATAAATTAGAGCTTATATTTTCTCCTAATATTGATAAAATAGACTTAAAAAGATATAATAATATTATTCTTTATGATTATTTATACAATAAAGGCGAATATTCGTATATATATGAGAATAAAAGAGAAGAAAGTGAAATTATAAAATATTATAATAAAACAGACCTATTATATTTAAAGAATGTAGTTAGTAATATAGTTCCATCAAGAGATGAATTTATAACAATTTATAAACAAGCACTTATAAAAAAAGAAATTGATTTAGATATGGTAAATATAAAGGGAACTTTTAATGTAATTCCATTAAAATTTTTTACGATATTGAATGTGTTTAGAGAATTAAATTTACTTGACTTTAATTTAAATTATGAAAACAATTCTGTACTTATAAGAATATTGCCAAAACCACAGAAAAAATTAGACTTAAATGAGAGTTTAATACTCAATAATCTAAAAAATTTAGAAAAACAATACAATAGCAGTTATTAGGAGGCGTTTCCCATGGATTTAAAAAACTTTATAAGGAATATTGATGATTTCCCAAAGCCAGGTATAGATTTTAAAGATGTTACAACTCTATTTAAAGATGGCGAGGCATTTAAATATGCAGTAGATTCTATGGCTGAAGAATTGAAAAGCAAAGGTGTGGATTTAGTAGTAGGGCCAGAAGCAAGAGGGTTTTTGATGGGTACACCTGTAGCATATGCATTAGGAGTAGGATTTGTTCCAATTAGAAAACCTGGAAAGTTACCAGGAGAAATTGAGAGTTACGAGTATGGATTAGAGTATGGTACGGATACTTTAGAAATACATAAAGATGCAATTAAAAAAGGTCAAAAAGTGGCAATAGTAGACGATTTATTGGCTACTGGTGGAACTATGGAAGCTGCTGCTAAGCTTGTAGAAAAATTAGGTGGAGAAGTAGTTTCTATGCAATTTTTAATTGAGCTAGAATTCTTAAATGGGAGAGAAAAGTTATCTAACTATGATGTTAATTCTCTTATAAAATACTAGTACTTTTACAATAGTTGGTATAGCACCAACTATTTTCATATATATTAAAATTTTATACAAAATAGGTGGTTATATGCATGATAAAGAATTACAAGAAATAATTGAAAAGATAAAAGTTTATGCACCTAATGCAAATTTTGAAAAGGTTGAAAAAGCCTATAATCTTGCAAAAAAAGCGCATGATGGACAATATAGAAAATCTGGGGAACCATACTTTATTCATCCATTGGCAGTGGCAAATATTTTAATAGAGATGGAATTAGATATTGAAACTATTACAGCAGGTTTGCTTCATGATGTTGTAGAAGATACAGAATATACCTATGAAGACATAACAAAAGAATTTGGAAAAGAAGTAGCGGATTTAGTTGATGGAGTAACAAAACTTGGTCAGATAAAATATCGTTCAAAAGAAGAAACTCAATCTGAAAATTTAAGAAAAATGTTTCTAGCAATGGCAAAAGATATAAGGGTTATACTTATAAAGCTTGCCGATAGATTGCATAATATGAGAACATTAAAATACATGCCTCCAGAAAAAGCAAAGTATAAAGCAAAAGAAACACTAGAAATTTATGGAGGTATAGCCCACAGATTAGGTATATCTAAGATAAAATGGGAACTAGAAGACAGAGCATTAAGATTTATGGACCCAGAAGGGTACTATGAATTAGTTGATAGAGTGTCAATGAAGAGAAGTCAAAGGGAAGACTATATACAAGGGATTGTTGAGCTTCTTAAAGATAAGTTTAAAGATTTAAGTATACCATGTGATGTATATGGTAGACCAAAGCATTTTTACAGTATTTATAGAAAAATGCAGAAAAAACACAAGACTTTTGAAGAAATTTTTGATTTAACAGCTGTAAGAATACTGGTAGATAATGTAAAAGACTGTTATGCTGTACTTGGTATAGTTCATACATTATGGAGACCTATTCCAGGCAGATTTAAAGACTATATAGCAATGCCAAAGCCAAATATGTACCAATCATTACACACTACTGTTGTAGGTCCTGATGGAGAGCCTTTAGAGATACAAATAAGGACTCATGAAATGCATAATATAGCAGAAAATGGTATTGCAGCACACTGGAAATACAAAGAAGGTATTTCTGGTAAAGAAGTAAAAGTTGAAGAGAAACTTCAGTGGTTAAGACAAATGATGGAGTGGGAAAAAGATTTAAAAGACCCACAAGAATTTATGGATGCGCTTAAAGAAGATGTATTTAATAGTCAGGTTTATGTATTTACTCCACGAGGAGATGTAATTGAATTACCAGCAGAATCAACTCCTATAGATTTTGCCTATAGAGTTCATACAAATGTAGGAAATAAATGTGTTGGAGCAAAGATTGATGGAAGAATAGTACCTATTGATTATAAGCTTCAAAATGGTAATATTGTTGAAGTACTTACATCATCTAATTCTAATGGGCCAAGTAGAGACTGGCTTAACATAGTAAAAACACCGAATGCAAAGAGTAGAATTAGACAATTTTTCAAGAAAGAAAGAAGAGAAGAAAATGTTGACCGTGGGAATACCATATTAGAAAGAGAATTTAAGAAACATGATATACCACAGAAAGACCCTGTTGTTGAAAAATACATGGCACTAGTTGCCAAGAAGTTTAATCAGCCAAGTGTTGAAGATTTAGTTGCAACTGTAGGTTATGGTGGTATAATGTCATCTCAAGTTGTATCTAAAGTAAAAGATTTGTATTTAAAAGAAATTAAAAAAGTAAAAAAAGAACAACAGATGCAAGAAGAAGATTTAAATAAACACAATATGAGCGAAACAGAATACAGCAAAAAGAGAAAGAAAAATTCATCACAAGGTATTGTAGTAAAGGGACTTGACAATATCTTAGTAAGGTTTGCTAAATGTTGTAATCCACTTCCAGGAGATGAGATTGTAGGATATATCACTAAAGGTAGAGGTGTAGCTATACACAGAGCGGATTGTCCAAATGCAAATAATAATGGAGATTTCTTCCAAAATAGACTAGTGGAAGTTTCGTGGAGTTCAGCAGGTAAAGGCAAGTTTGAAGCAGAGATTCAAATAAAGGCTGTTGACAGAAGAGGTATTGTTAATGAAATAACTCATATTGTTGCAATGGATAAACTTAGCTTAAATGGAATAAATGCAAGAAAAGGAAAAGATAGTATTGTAAGTATAAATCTACTTGTAGAAGTTAATGACACAGAAGAATTGAAAATTCTAATGAAAAAATTAAAAGCAATTCCTGGTGTAGAAAGTATTTATAGAATGACAAATTAGAGTTAAAATAATAGGGAGGAAAATATGAGAGCAGTAGTACAAAGAGTATCTTCATCTAAAGTTACAGTAGATGAAAACATTATAGGTCAAGTAAATAAGGGGTTGCTAGTACTGTTGGGAGTAACTCATGATGATAAATCAAGTGATGTAGACTACATGATTGATAAAATATTAAACCTAAGAATTTTTGAAGATGAAAATGATAAGATGAATTTATCTCTAATGGACATAGGTGGAGAACTTTTAGTAGTATCTCAATTTACTTTATATGGAGACTGTAGAAAAGGAAGAAGACCTGGATTTAGTAATGCAGCTAGACCAGAGCTTGCAAATGATTTGTATGAAGAATTTGTAAAAAAGGCCAAAGATAAAGGTGTAACAGTAGGTACAGGTCAATTTGCAGCTCATATGATGGTAGAATTAACTAACGATGGACCAGTAACAATACTATTAGACTCAAGTAAATCTTTTTAAGGGGGAAAACTTTAATGGTTATAAAAAAATTTGTAGATAGTTATTTTGGAGTAAACACTTATGTATTAGGTGATGAAAAAACTAAAAAATGTGCAGTTATAGACCCAGGAGGAAGTTTAGTAGATACATTAAGCTTTGTAAAAGAAAATGGATTGAATGTTGAATATATAATTCTTACTCATGGACATGGTGACCATATCGGGTATGTTAAAGATATTAAAGAGAAGACTGGTGCTAAGGTAGTTGCACATATTGATGAAAAAGAATTATTAAATGATAAAAATAAAAACTTAAGCTATACAATGAGATGTGGTGCACAAGAATTTGATGCAGATATCTATGTAAATGATAAAGATAAGCTTGAACTTGGTGAATTAAAAATGACTTTCTTGCATACACCAGGTCATACACAAGGATGTATGTGTATAAGAGTTGAAGATGACATGTTCACAGGAGATACTTTATTTGCTGGAAGTATTGGTAGAACTGATTTATATAGTGGAGATTTCCACCAAATGGAGAAATCACTTAAAAAATTATGTAAATATGAAGACGCTGTTAGAGTATACCCTGGTCATGGACCAACTAGTACTCTAGGTGTTGAAAAGAAGACAAATCCTTACATGTAATTTTATATTAATATTTAAAAATAGTATCAAATATTTAATAACTGTATCAGTGATGGGGTTCTTCTAGTGTTTAATAGAAGGGGTTAAGTTGATGTTGGATGTTTTTTTAAAAGGACATGATTATAAGTATGAAGTAGCAGAACTTATAAAATTGTTCACTAGTGAATTTAAATTTAATGACTTTGCTGATTGTAGCAATAGTATAGAGTCAAGATACTTAATAAATAGATTGATTTGTGAAAATGATACTTTATTTTCAATTACTGAGTATTATGAAGATAGTAACTTAAAGTATGAATCAATACAAAATATCAAAGGTATAAATTCGGAGTTTTTAAATGGATTTTGTAACAATAAAAAGATTGAAGAGTTTTTAGACAGACTAGATAGTGAAAGTAAGAGAAAGATTAGAAAGTTATGTAAAGAAAGTATTAAAAAAAGCATGTTTATAGTACTTGAACAAATATTTAATTCTTATGTTCCATGGGGCATTTTGACTGGCATTAGACCAGTCAAAATTGTCCACAATCTGATGGATGAAAGATTAGATGATGATAGTATAAGAACTATTCTAAAAGATAACTATTTCATAATGGATGAGAAAATAGATTTAGCTCTTGAAATAGCTAAAAGAGAACGCTTGTTTATGTATCCGATAGATAAAAATAAAATTTCTCTTTATGTAAGTATTCCATTCTGCCCAACTAGATGTGTATACTGTTCATTTCCTTCAAACTCATTAAAGCAATTTGGTCATTTAAAAAGAGATTATGTTTATAAATTGATTGAAGAAATTAAAGGGTTTGCCAAGATTATTGAGGATACTAATAAAGAAATTGAAACTCTATATATCGGTGGTGGAACTCCTACTACATTGGATGAGGAAGAATTGGATTTACTTATAAATGCTCTATTTAGAGAATTGGATTTAAGCAAAATTAAAGAATTTACAGTAGAAGCAGGTAGACCAGATACCATTACCAAAGAAAAATTAAGTGTATTAAAAAAACACAATGTAAGTAGAATTAGTATAAATCCTCAAACTATGAATGATGAGACCTTAGTTAAAATTGGAAGAGAACATAAAGTTTCTGACTTAGTAGAATGTTTTAATATGGCTCGAAATATGGGCTTTGACAATATAAATATGGATATAATTTTGGGACTTATAGATGAAGATTTAGACATGGTGAGAAATACATTAGAGGAAATAAAAAAGCTTTCTCCTGAAAGTCTTACAGTTCACACATTAGCCATAAAAAGAGCTTCTAACCTAAATATAAATATGGATAAGTACAAAGAACATTTAACTCAGTATGAAGAAATGATAAAAATGATAGATTTATCAATGAAATATGCCAAGGATATGGGACTTAATCCATATTATATGTACCGACAAAAACATATGCTAGGTAACTTAGAAAATATAGGTTATGCTAAAGAAGGATATGAGTGTATTTACAATATACAAATTATGGAGGAAAAACAAAGCAACTATGCCTTGGGTGCAGGTGCTATATCAAAATTTGTTTATGTAGATGAAGATAGAATTGAAAGAGTAGAAAATGTAAAGAATGTTGAACAATACATTGATAGAGTAGATGAAATGATAAAAAGGAAGAAAGAAGAGGTATATAAAAATGTTGACTAAAGCTCCTAGAGGAACTAAAGACATAACTCCAAAAGAGGCTTATAAATGGCGTTATGTAGAAAATAAATTTAGAGAAATATGTGCTTTATATGGGTATGAGGAAATGGTGACTCCTATATTTGAACATACAGAACTTTTTAAGAGAAGTGTTGGAGATACTACAGATATAGTTCAAAAAGAAATGTATTCTTTTAAAGATAAAGGGGATAGAGAAATCACTCTAAAGCCAGAGGGTACAGCTGGTGTAGTAAGAGCATTTATAGAGAATAAATTATATGCAGATACTCAACCAACAAAATTATTTTATGTTACACCTTGCTTTAGATACGAAAGACCACAAGCTGGTAGACAAAGACAATTTCATCAATTTGGTATAGAAGCACTTGGAAGTGATACTCCTTCAATGGATGCTGAAATAATAGCACTAGCTGTTCAATTTTTTAATGAAGTTGGATTAAATGATTTGGTAGTTAGTATAAATTCGGTTGGTTGTCCAGTTTGTAGAAAAGAGTACAATGCTTTACTAAAAGAATATCTTGATTCAAAGGCAGATATATTATGTGAGACTTGTAATGAGAGAAGAGAAAAAAATCCAATGAGGGTTATAGACTGTAAAAACCCTACATGTAAAGAAAATATCAAAGATATACCATTTATTGCAGACCATTTATGTGATGATTGTAAAGTTCACTTTGATAAACTTCAAGAATACTTAAAGGAAATGAATATAAACTTTGTAATTGATAAAACAATAGTCAGAGGATTAGATTACTATAGAAAAACTGCTTTTGAAATTATATCTAATGATATAGGTGCTCAAAGTACTGTATGTGGTGGAGGTAGATATGATGGTCTTGTTGAACAACTAGGTGGACCAAAAGGTATAAGTGGAATTGGATTTGGACTAGGAATTGAAAGACTTTTACTTACACTTGAAGGTAATGGAATTGATATAGAAAACCCTCAATCTACAGACATATTTATAGTAACTATAGGTGAAGAAGCAAACACAAGAAGCTTTAAATTGTTGAAGGATTTGAGACAAAATCATATAAGTGCGGATAAAGACCATATAGAAAGAAGTGTAAAAGCACAATTTAAGTATTCAGATAAAATAAATTCAAAATTCACAATAGTAATTGGTGATGACGAGCTTAAAAATGACACTGCAACATTAAAAAATATGAAAACATCAGAGCAAACTACTGTAAAATTAAGTACATTAGTTGAAGAATTAAAGCAAAAGCTGTAAAATAAGAAAGTATGATGTTTTGTGTATTAGATAAATATATAGCATTAAAATTAAATAAAATGGAGGTAGTATCTTGGAAACTTTAAAGGGTCTAAAGAGAACTCACTACTGTGGAGAGTTGAGAGAAAAAAACATAAATGAAGAAGTTGTACTTATGGGATGGGTACAGAAAAAAAGAAACTTAGGAGGACTTGTATTTGTAGATTTAAGAGATACAAGTGGATTATGCCAAATAGTTTTTGATACAGATGTAGATAAAGAAGCTTTTGAAAAAGCTGAAAAATTAGGTGCTGAGTTTGTAATAGCAGTAAAAGGAAAAGTATGTGAAAGACAGTCTAAAAACCCTAACATGCCAACTGGGGATATAGAGATATTTGCAACTGAACTTAGACTTTTAAATAAATCAGAAACTCCACCTATTTATATAAAAGATGATGATGATGTTTCAGAAGCACTAAGACTAAAATATAGATACTTAGACCTTAGAAAATCATCTATGCAAAGAAATTTAAAATTAAGACACAAAGTAATGAATATTACAAGAAATTACTTATCAAACAATAGGTTTTGTGAAATAGAAACACCATTTTTAATTGCTCCAACACCAGAAGGAGCAAGAGATTATCTTGTACCAAGTAGAGTTAATCCAGGGAAATTTTATGCATTACCACAATCACCACAATTATACAAACAGTTATTAATGGTAAGTGGTATGGATAGATATTTCCAAATAGTTAAGTGTTTTAGAGATGAAGACTTAAGAGCTGATAGACAACCAGAATTTACACAAATAGACTGTGAAATGTCTTTTGTTGAACAAGAAGATGTTATGAGTATGATTGAAGGATTACTTGAAGTTATATTTAAAGAAGTTTTAAATGTAGAATTGACACTTCCACTTCCTAAAATGACTTATGCAGAAGCTATGGATAGATATGGTTCAGATAAGCCAGACACTAGATTTGGTTATGAGCTGACAGATATATCAGATGTTGTTTGTAATTGTGGATTTAAGGTGTTTGCTGATGCTACACAACCAGGGAAAAGTGTTAGAGGTATAAATGTAAAAGGAAAAGCTGATGATTTTACTAGAAAACAAATATCATCATTAGAAGAACATGCAAAAACATATAGAGCAAAAGGGCTTGCTTGGATGAAAGTAGGTCAAGATGGAGTAACTTCTCCAATAGCAAAATTCTTTAGCGAAGATGAAATGAATGCTATACTTACAAGAATGAATGCAGAAGCAGGAGATTTACTTTTATTTGTAGCTGATAAAAACTCAGTAGTATTTGATGCTTTAGGACAAGTTAGACTTGAAGTGGCAAATAGACTTAATATACTAGATAAGAATGTATATAATCTATTATGGGTAACTGAATTCCCTGTTTTTGAAGAAGATGAAGAAACAGGTAAGTTTGCAGCAATGCATCACCCATTTACATCACCTATGGATGAAGATTTAGATAAACTAGAAGATGGAGATAAAGCATCTTTAAGAGCTAAAGCTTATGATATTGTATTAAATGGATATGAAATAGGTGGAGGAAGTGTTAGAATATCAAATTCAGATGTTCAATCAAGAATGTTTAAAGCACTTGGCTTTACAGAAGAAAGAGCTAATGAGAAGTTTGGTTACTTATTAGAAGCATTTAAATATGGAACTCCTCCTCATGCTGGTCTAGCTTTTGGGCTTGATAGACTTGTTATGTTGCTTGCAGGAGCTGAAAATATAAGAGAAGTTATTGCATTCCCTAAAAATCAAAATGCTGTTTGTCCTATGACAAATGCTCCTACAGTAGCAGATGATGAGCAATTGGATGAATTAAGTATAAAAGTTGATATAAAAGATAAAGAATAATATATGAATAAGAAATAATATATAAAAGACTGTCGCACTAAAAAATAGGGCGACGTCTTTTTTTTGATATTAGACAAAAAAATTAAAAAATTACCAAATTAAAAATTATTTAAAAATAAATTGACAACGATTTCAAGTTGTTATAATATGTAATAAAGAACTTGTTATATAATGTTATAAAAACACTACATGAGGAGGTGACTAAAATGGATGAAAAAAAGCATAAAAAAGAAATGGACTTAGAGGTAAATTCATTTATTCCTTTGTACCAACAACTATATGACAATATAAAAAAACAAATAGCAGCTGGTATATATAAGCCAGGAGATAAACTTCCATCTGAAGTAGACTTATGTAAGGAGTTTAATATAAGTCGTATAACTGTGAGAAATGCGCTTAATGAACTTGTAAAAGAAGATATATTATGTAAAAAGCGTGGAAAAGGAACTTATGTAACTATACCAGAGAGAATAGAAGCAACATGTGCAGGAAATAGTTTTACTAATTCTTGTCATCGTATTAATGCAAAACCAAGTACTAAGATAATCTCTATTTTAATAAAAAAAGCCGATAAGCAGGTGGCTGAAGCTTTAAATATTGAACTAGAAGAGAAGATAATATGTATTAAGAGACTTCGATTAATAGATGAAGTACCTGTTATTTTTGAAGTTGATTACTTTAGAATAGATTACATATTCTTATTAAAAGAAGAGCTGGAAGATAAGTCTTTAATGGAAGTTATATCTAACAATATAAGTACACTACCTAATCGTGTGGAAAATATATTTGAAGTAAAACACTCAAACAAAGAATATTCTGACCACCTTAAATGTGCAAGCAATATGCCATTATTAAAAGTAAGACAATTAGTATATACAGAGAATAATGATGTTTTATATTACAATGAACAATTTATAAGAAGTGATAAGTATAAATATGCAGTATCAGCAGAAATATAATTTACATTTGGGAGAGGAATAAATATGAGAAAAATAATATTAGCGTCTCATGGAGACTTTTCAAAAGGGCTTTTAGATTCAGCAAAAATGATAGTAGGAGATTTAGCAAATTGCGTTAATTCATACAGTTTATATCCTGGACAAAGCGCTTCAGATTTTGCTTTAGAGTTAGAAAAAACAATAGTGGAAGATAAAGAATGTGAATATATAATTTTATCTGATTTATACGGAGCAAGTGTATGTACTGCTATGTTAAGGTTAACTAAGTTACATAATGTTAAGTTATTTTCAGGAATGAATTTAAATATGGTATTAGAGCTTCTTACAAGATTTTCTGATAAATTAACAACTGAAGATGCAGAACAGTTAGCAAAAGAATCTAGATTGGGAATACAAAATGTAACATTACAAATAAATGAAGAAGAAGAGGTATTTTAGTTTATGGACAATAAGGGAATATTATCAGTTTTTGAAAACAAAAAACCAATTATAGCAATGATACACTTAAAGGGAGATACTTCAGATGATATTTTTGAAAGAGCTAAAAAAGAAATTAGTATCTTAGAAGAAAATGGTGTAGATGGAATAATGTTAGAAAATTACTATGGTAACTACTATGATTTAGAAAGAATACTTGAATATGTATCTAAAGCCAATTTATCAATACCATATGGAGTAAATTGCTTAAACGTTGATACTATGGGATTTGAACTAGCAACAAGATATAATGCAAGCTATGTACAAGTTGACTCTGTAGTAGGTCATGTTAAACCTAGAGATGAGGCCACTTTAGAAGAATTTTTTAAATTGCATCGTTCAAAATGTCAAGCTTATTTAATTGGAGGGGTACGTTTTAAGTACCAACCAGTTTTATCAGAAAATACTGTTGAAGAAGATTTAAAGATAGGAATGACAAGATGTGATGCTATAGCAGTTACAGAAAATGCTACAGGGCAAGAAACATCAATGGAAAAAATAGAATTATTCCGTAAAAATGTAGGAGATTTCCCTTTAGTTATTGCAGCTGGAGTTACATTAGAAAATGCAAAAAAGCAGCTTGAAATAGGGGATATGGCAATAATAGGAAGTTACTTCAAAGATAATTACCAAGACTTTGGAGATGTTAGTGCAGAACACGTAAAAACATTTATGGATGAAATAAAAAAAATTAGGGAGGAATTATAATGATTAAATTAGTAAGGGTAGACCACAGACTTATACATGGACAAGTAGCATTTACATGGACAAAGTTTTTAAATACAGATTGCATATTAATAGCAAGTGATGAATTATTAAAGGATGATTTAAGAATGGCTGGGCTTAAAATGGCTAAGCCATCTAATGTCAAACTTGTAATGAAAAGTATAGCAGATTCTATAAAAGCACTTAATTCAGGTGTTACTGATAAATACAATCTTTTGATACTTTGTGAGTCTGTAGAAGATGTTTATAGACTATCTAAAGAAGTTAAATCTATTAAGTCAATAAATCTTGGTGGAACAAAATCAGATGATAATCGTGAAAATATATCTAAAGCAGTTCATGTATCAAAGGATGATATAAACATGATTAAAGAATTAGATTCAGAAGGTGTAAATGTATTCGTACAATTAGTTCCTGATGATGATGCTACAAATGTAATGAAACTAATATAATTTTAGGGGGATAAAAATGGAATTTACACAAGTTATTCTAATAACTCTAATTGCATTCTTTGCATATATGCATTGTTTTGTAGGTTCTACAATGCATAATAGACCTATAGTTGTTGCACCGCTTGTTGGTTTAGCACTAGGAGATTTACGTACAGGTATAGTAATAGGGTCAACATTAGAACTAGTATTTATGGGTGCATTCCCAGTTGGAGCAAGTAATCCTCCTGACTTTGTATCTGGTTCTATTATTGCTACAGCATTTGTAATATTAACTGGTCAAGATGTATCCGCAGCAGTTGTACTTGCAGTTCCTATAGCAACTTTAGTATTACTTATAGACAACTTCTTAATGACAGTAGTGCTTACATGGGGAGCTCATCTTGCTGACCGTTATGCAGAAGATGGTAACATTAAAGGTGTAGAACGTATACAATTATTATTTGGTATAGGTAATAAATTAATACTAGCAATAATAGTAGGTACAGGGTTCTCATTAGGTGTTCCAGTAATAGAAAAGATACTTTCATTTATACCATCATATGTAATTCATGGTATGGATGTTGCAGCAGGCGTGATACCAGCAATAGGTTTTGCCATGTTAGCTAGAATGATGCTTAACAAGAAAACGATAGCATTCTTATTATTAGGATTTATAATGGTTGCTTATTTAAAAATAACAGTAACAGGAGTCGCATTATTTGGATTAGCAGTAGCTTTAATATATGTTAACTTTTTAGGAGAAAAGGAGGTAGTAGTGGATGACAACGAATTCTAAGAAATTAGAAACAATTTCACCAGATAGCAAAATAACAAGAAAAGACTTTTGGAAATGTTTTAGAAGATCTTTGACATTAGATTCATCTTGGAACTATGAACGTATGCAAAATATAGCATATGCATATACAATGGCACCAATAATCCGTAGATTATATAAAGATGATAAAGAAAAAAAATCTCAAGCTTTAAAAAGACATCTTGAGTTTATGTCAGTTACACCTCATATAAGTACTCTTTTGGTTGGTATATCTGGAGCTATGGAAGAAGAAAATGCAAAGAATGAAGAATTTGATGCAAAGAGTATAAATGCTGTTAAGTCGAGTTTAATGGGACCAGTTTCTGGAATAGGAGATTCATTTTTCTGGGGAACATTAAAGCTTATAGCAGCTGGAGTTGGTATAGCTTTAGCTTCTCAAGGAAATATAATGGGTCCAATTTTATTTCTTCTAATAATAAATATTCCTCACTTTATTATTCGTTATATATGTTTAGATAAAGGATTTAAGTATGGAACTCAATTTTTTAAAGATGTAAGTGGCTCAAGTATAGTATCAAAAGTTATGGAAGCAGCATCAATGCTAGGGCTTATGGTAATTGGAGGAATGACTGCCTCTAATGTAATACTAAAACTTAGTGTTAATGTAGGTAGTGGAGAATGGGCGGAGCCTATTCAAACTTACTTAGACCAAATAATGCCATGTATGCTTCCAGCTATGATATTTGGAATTATGTATTGGTTATTAGGAAAAAAAGTCAAGACAACTACGATATTAATTTCAGTTATGGTTATTTGTATAATATTAGCTGCAGTTGGGGTAGTATAAATAAAATTATGAATACGATTTTTGATAATCTTTTCTACAATTGAAATCTATAAAGGGGGTGTCGCACTAAAAAATAGGCGACTCCCTCTTTTGAATAAAAAATAAATACCAAGTTCAAATGAATCACCAATTTTATGCCCATAGTGGCAAGTACCTTTTTCTTTTTTATCTATTAAAGTTATCTTTATCTTTGGTCTTCTAGCCATAATCTTACACATCCTCCTTTGTATTTATATTCAATATAATAAAAATACTATATTTTAAAATTTTATCATGAATTTGTTTTTAAGTAAATTTTGTTTGAAAAACTATTTTTATGGTAATAATCAGAAAATTTAGACTAAATTTAATTAGTAAAGTTGTAATAAATTCACTAAAAATAAGTTAAGATAGGTGAAATTAGAAACATTTATAAGCATTTATAAAAAAATTTTGAGAATAAATTATATGTTATAAAATTTTAATAAAAAAAGTATAATTCTAATAAAACTGAAATAAATTTAAAATATGTGTGAATAGTCTAAATTTAAATAATAATTTTAGACCATTTATCTATCTATAACTTAAATTATATCAAATTGATAATAAACTAGATATTATACTTTTTTGTAGAGTAGAATTATAATTATAGAAAGAAAAGAAACTATCAAGGGTGAAAAAAATGTAGAAAAAAGTAGAAAAGATTCTTTTACAAAGAAAGGGAGGGATAATCTTGCAAGAGAGAGAAGAATTAGTTTTAAATCCAGTTCCAAAAGAGGAAAGAGTTGGATGGTTAGCTCCATTATTTAATATGCTTGGCTCTAATATAGCCATATCAGAATTAATGGTTGGAGGAACCTTAATTTTAGGAATGACTCTTTCCAATATGATTATTACATCAATTATAGGGAACTTAATATTAGTCGCAATTATTATGATACAAGGTTATATTGGTTGCAAAGAAGGGTTAAATACATATGTATTAGCCAAGGGGGCATTTGGAGAGATAGGTGGAAAATATCTCATATCTCTATTGCTTGGAATAACTAGCTTTGGTTGGTTTGGTGTACAAGCAGGAGTTGCGGGATTATCAGTACAAAAAATATTTCCAAGTGTAAACTTAACACTAGTCACAGTTATACTTGGGTTATTAATGGTAGTTTTCGCTTTGTATGGTTTTAAGGCAATGGCTAAGTTTAATTACTTAGTTATACCACCACTTATAATATTAATGGCTTGGGGAGTTTTTAAAGCTTTTTCTACTTATGGAGTTGAAGCTATCTACAATTACACTCCTCAAACAACAATGAGCATGGTTGAAGGATTGAATATGGTTGTTGGTCTTATCATAGTCGGTGCGATTATATCACCTGACCAATTAAGATATACAAGAGGAGTAAAAGATATTTGGATAATTGGTTTTTTAGGATTAGGTATTATTTCATTGTTCCAACAAGTTGCAGCAGGTGTAATGTCTATGGGTGCTCCTACTTGGGATATAACAGAAGTATTGGCTAATTTAGGGTTTGGATGGATAGCATTTGTTATTTTAATACTTGCATCTTGGTCAACCAATGTATCAAATGCCTATTCTGGTGGATTGGCACTAAAAACTATTTTTCCAAATGTAAAGAGAAATGTATTAACTTTAGTTGCAGGTCTAATAGGTACAACAATAGCAGCTACTGGTATAATATTCAAATTCCAATCATTCTTATCTTTCTTAGGAATAGCGGTTCCAGCTATAGCAGGAATTATGTGGTGTGAATATTATTTTATACAAGGAAGAACTTATAAACACAGAGAAGGAATAAATTGGATTGCAGTAATAAGTTGGTTAATTGGTTTTGCAGCATCATATTATACTTCAAAAGTAAGTTTCTTAATACCACCAATAAATGGAATTGTAGTAAGTATGATTCTTTATTATATACTAATGAAATGTTTTGGAAGTAAAGTTAAATAAAGATAAATAAAGGGGGAAATCGTATGAGTCGTAAAGTGAAAATAGGTATAGTTCAACAACATAGTGTACTTGGAGATGTTAAAAAAAATATAGAAAAAGCAGTAGAGATGATAGATGATTTAGGAAATCAAGGTGCAGATATTATTTGTTTGCCAGAATTATTTGCTACAGGATATAACTTAGAATATTTAGGTGGAATTAAAACATTAGACCTAATAAGAGAACATAACAAATACATAGAAGAATCAATGTCAGAAGCAGCTAAAAGAAATAATGTATACCTAATATCTCCATATGGAACTTTAGAAAAGGACTCTACACATGTTTTCAACTCAGCTGTTATATTCGATAGACAGGGTAATATGATGGGAGAATACTGTAAAAATCACCTATGGTCATTAGAAGCAGTATACTTTAAAGCAGGGGAAAAAGTAGATGTATATGATGCTGATTTTGGTAAATTTGGTGTAATGATATGCTATGATGCAGGATTCCCAGAAGTGGCTAGAGAATTGACATTAAAAGGCTCTGAAATAATATTTATACCTTCTGCATGGAGAATACAAGATGAAGATATGTGGGATTTAAACGTATCTCAAAGAGCTTTAGAAAATACTGTGTATACAGTAGGAGTGAACTTAGTAAGCAATGACCCTAATTTGATACTGTTTGGAAAGAGTAAAATATGTAATCCTAGAGGAACTATAATAAGTCAATTAGATACATATAGAGAAAAATATATATTAGCAGAGATTGACCTAGATGAAATAGAAAAATATAGGAATGATATTCCCTACTTAAAAGACAGAAAAAATAGTTACAATATATAGTTTTATATTATATGTTAAGATACAATTTCGATAAAAAATAAAAATAGGAGGATATACCAAACATTAAAGATAGAGTTATTAATGATGTTTGATATATCCTCTTTAATATTACCAGCTTTGGTTTAAAGATTTTTGAAATAGTTTATAAGAAAGTCTTTAAATAATAAGACTGCTTTAGATGCATAATTTTCACTAAACCATGAAAGATTTAAATATCTTTTAAATTCAATATCTTTTATATGTAATAGTTTAATTTCAGGGTCTCGAGATAAGCCCCATGATTTTCCGCATATAAATCCAACTCCTTGAAGTGATTTTATAAGAGCATAGATTGTATATGGAGAATCGGATTCAAAGGCTATTTTTGGCTTGAAATTAGCTGATTCACATAATATATCTATTATTTCTCTGTAATTTTCACCTTTAGTTATAACTATAAAGTTTTCATCTGAAACCTCACTTAGATAAACCTCATCTTTTAAGGATAGAGAGTGGTTTATTGAAACTCCTAATAATATTTCCTCGCAGGTTAATGTTATATTATTTTCTGAGTTTAATTTTGTAAATGAAGAAGATATATACAAGTCAAAATCACTTTTCTTATAAGAAGATGGTAGAGTATGTGAAACATTAAAGGTAATATTAGGATATAGTTTTCTAAAGTTACTCAAAAGTGGTGGTAATACATTAGCTGCTGCTGTAGCTAATATTTTTACTTCACCAGAGTTTTCTAAGGAAATATCTTGTAACTCTTTCTTTGACATTTCTACTAAATCTAAAATACTATCTACCCTTTTTAGAAATAATCTACCATACTCATTTAGTACAATATATCTTCCTTTTCTATCGAATAACTGAACTCCAAGTTCTTTTTCTAAAGAAGATATGGTTTTACTTAAAGCTGGTTGTGCTATATTTAGTTTTTGTGATGCTTTTGTTATGTGTTCCATTCTAGCGACAGTTTGAAAATACTTAAGATGCAATAAATCCATAATATAAAATACACCTCTTTTAATATAACTTGAATTATATAAATTTGATAATTAATTATATATTATACATTATAATACAAAGCTTGTATAATAAACTATAATATATCATAAAGTTATTTAAATAGTTACTAATATATTTACATAATCTAACTAATAAAGGAGAGATTTAATATGAAGCTAACTAAGGAAATATTAGAATATGCTTTAATAGGAGGGACAATTTTAGGAGGAGGAGGTGGTGGTGCAAAAGAAAGTGGAAGAGAGATGGGGGAATATGCCTTACAATATGGATTTCCAGAGCTAATAAGTATAGATGAATTACATGATGATGCAATTGTTTTAAATGTATCTGCAGTAGGAGCTCCAGCAGCACCACTTAAGTATGCTGATAATGATGATTATATAAACACAGTCAAAATATTTATTGATAAACTAGGATTAGATATACAAGGTATTATTACAAATGAAAATGGAGGGTGTGCAACAATAAATGGATGGCTTCAGTCTTCTGTGCTTAAAATACCACTAATAGATGCACCTTGTAATGGTAGAGCCCATCCAACAGGCCTGATGGGAAGCCTTGGATTACATAGAGATAAAACATATAAGTCTTATCAAGCTGTGTCTGGTGGAAATCCAGAACTTGATAATCATATAGAGGGCTTTGTAGAGGGTTCTTTAAATAAGACAGCAGGACTTGTTAGACAGTGTGCTGTAGCAGCAGAAGGGCTAGTTGCTGTAGCTAGAAATCCTGTAAAAGCTTCTGTTGTAAAAGAAAATGCTGCTATAGGAGGCATAAGTCATGCAATAGATTTGGGTAGAGAGTTTTACTTAGGTCTAGAAATATCAAAAGATAAAGCAATAAACAACGTTGTCGAATTTTTGAACGGAGAGGTAGTTTCAGAAGGGACAATAGAAACTTTAGAGTTAGAAACTACAGGTGGATTTGATGTAGGTAGATTGATTGTAAATGGTTATGAGGTAACTTTTTGGAATGAATATATGACGGTAGAAAAAGACAATAATAGAATATCAACGTTTCCAGATTTAATTATGACTTTTGATAAGAACACAAGTATGCCTGTTACATCAGCAGAAATCAGAGAAGGACAAGAGATAGTTTTAATAAAAACCTCTAAAGAAAATTTAAAACTTTCAATAACAATGACACAAGAAGAATTATTAAGAGATGTAGAAGATATATTAAATAAAAAAATAATTGGAGTTAATTAGGATGTGTAGTAATTTAATTGATTGAAGAATTAAAATTAATTAGATTTAATGAGCAATACAATACCTATAAAACTATAAATAAAGCAAATACTTAGGAAGAAGTTTATAAAAATAAAAAATAAATACTTAGGAAAAAGTTTATAAAAAATAAATAAGACATTAGAGATAATAAGAAAAAGTTTATAAAACTATAAATAAAAGAAATAAAATTGGATGGTGAGCAAATATGATGTTAAAACAAATTTTGGAAGTTTATGATATTATTGATAGTGCAGAAGTAGATGGAGAACGTGTAAAAAAATATTTGGAAAGCTATGGTGGGAAGAATATATTAGTAAAAACTTTAAGTACGGAAAAAGGGTCTACTGATTTAGTAAAGTTTACAATACCAGGTAAAAATGGAAAATTATCAGGAGGAACAGCTAAGACATTAGGCGTTTTAGGAAGACTAGGAGGTATTGGAGCGAGACCAGAAATGATAGGTATGGTTTCTGATGCTGATGGAGCTTTAGTAGCAATAGCAGTAGGAGCAAAATTATTGGACATGCAGAATAAGGGAGATTTTATTGATGGAGATGTAATAGTTTCAACTCACATATGTCCAGATGCACCTACTAAAGAACATAAACCAGTTCCATTTATGGATTCTCCAATTGACATGAGAACTATGAATGAAAACGAAGTTGATTTAAGTTGTGATGCTATATTATCAATAGATACAACTAAAGGGAATAGAGTTATAAATACAAGAGGTTTTGCTATATCTCCTACAATAAAAGAAGGGTATATTCTAAAAACAAGTAATGATTTATTAGATATAATGCAGACTACTACAGGAAGACTTCCTTATGTATTTCCTGTGTCAATACAAGATATAACTCCATATGGAAATGGTTTATATCATATAAATAGTATTCTTCAACCTGCTGTAGCTACAAAAGCACCTGTAGTAGGAGTTGCTATAACGACTGAGACAACAGTTGCTGGATGTGCAACTGGAGCAAGTAATTATTCTGATTTAGAAAGTGCAGGAAGATTTGTTGTTGAAGTAGCAAAATACTATGGCGGTGGAAATTGTGAGTTTTATGATGAACATGAATGGAACATTCTAATGAAGAGATATGGAAGTCTAGATAAGTTTCAAACTTTTGGAGAAGAATAAAGCTGTCTTTTATTGATGTTTTAGAATAGATGATATAAGCTAAATTATTGTGATATAATATTTAGAGTAAATAAAAATTGTAGATACAATAATTTTAGGGGGAGTTAATATGAAATTAACAAAATCAATATCATCAGTATTGTGTTTATCTCTAGTTTTAAGTTTATCATCAATATCATATGCAAATGAAATAGGTAGAACGGCAACGGAAAATACTTTAATAGGTAAAGATAGATATCAAACAGCTATTGAAGTAAGTAAAGAAGGTTGGAGTAGTGCAAATGAAGCTGTAATAGTTAATAGTGAATCTATTGTAGATGCATTATCTGTTACACCATTTGCCAAATTAAAGAATGCTCCGATACTACTTACAGAAAAAAATAATTTAAATTCGCAAACTAAGAAAGAATTAGAAAGATTAGGTGTTAAAAAAGTTTATATAATTGGATTATCTGGCTCCGTGTCAGATAATGTGCAAAAACAACTAGAATCTAATAACCTAACAGTTGATAGAATTGGTGGTAGTGACAGACATCAGACAGCTTTGAACATAGCTAAAAAGATAGAAGGTTTAAAAGAAATCTCAGAAATAGCTGTGATAAATGGATATACAGGTCTTGCAGATGCAGTTAGTATAGCTTCTGTAGCTGCTACTAATGGTATGGTTATACTTCCAGTTTCTGATGCATCTGGAGTGTCTAGTTTTAAGGATTTTATAGCTTCTAAAAATATAAGTAAGTCATACATAATAGGCTCTACTAATGCTGTATCAGATAAAATAAAACAAGGTCTACCAAATTCAGAAAGAATAGGTGGAGCAGATAGAAATGAAACAAATGGAAAAGTAATAGAAAAATTTTATACATCAAATAATTTAGATAATGTATTTGTAGCTAAAGATGGAATGAAAAAACAAAATCAACTTATAGATGCTCTAGCAGTAGGTGTATTAGCATCAAAAGAAAATTCTCCAGTACTTATAGTAGGAGATAAGTTGAGTGCAACTCAAAAGAGTGTATTTACAAATAAAAAGGCGACTGCTATAACTCAAGTTGGTAGTGGTGGAAATGAAAATGCATTTACAGAGCTAAAAGATTTACAAGGGAGTAGTACTGGTAAGAAGGTAATGTATGTAGCTAATACAGATAAAGTAAATGTAAGAAGTGATGCTACAATAGAAGCTTCTGTAGTAGGTTATCTAAATAATGGTGATGAAGTAGAAGTTTTAGAAGTACTAAAAACGGGATGGGTTAAGATAAAATACAATGACGATATTGGATATGTCAGTGGGTCTTATCTAACAAATAATAAACCTAATAATAACAGTGAAAATGTTAAGATAAAATATGTAAAAGAAAAAGATGGTCTAAATGTTAGAAAAGGACCAAGTACGGAAGATGAAAAAATAGGACAACTTCCATATGGAAGTAAGGTAGAAACTGTAGAAATGTTTGCTACTGGATGGGTAAAAATAAAATATAATGGTGGATATGGTTATGTAAGTAATGATTACCTATCTGATACACCAGTTATCTAAATTTATAGATAATAAATAATAAAGAGACTGTCTTAATATTAATGGCAGTCTCTTTATTGTTATGAAATGTTGATTTTAATAATGATTTCTATTTTGATAACTTAACTCTAGGAGTTATTATTGTAGATATTATTAATATACAAATACTTAAAATCCAATGCTTAATGCCAAAATTGAATATTAATAGATTTACCCCTGCAATTGTAAATAAACAGTATTTAATTAGGATTAAAATTGTATTTATTGAAATACCCTTTATCGATATTATTTTAAAACTGAGAATGGTCATTCGAAGCCCTATAAATGCCAATAATACGCCTATAACATCTTGGATTAAGTAATAGTATTTAAAATGCATATTTTAATCAACTCTTCTCTGCATAATAGTAGATATCTCTAACTCTTCTATTTCATCATCTGTATATGTAAGCATGGTAAAACCTGTGACACCATAAATAAATGAAATTATAGGAGTAATCCAGCTTAGAAAACAATATGGAATAAATTCAAGTGGGCTTACACCAAGAGTTTGAGCGCAGAAAACAGCATTTGAATTCCATGGCATTAATGGTCCGCCAAGGGTTGCTGTATCTTCTATAATTCTAGATAAATTTTGTGGTTTTAGCCTAAATTCTTTATATATTGGGGACATTAAAGTTCCAACAAATACCGATGTGAACATCATGGATGAACTAAATGCATTTGCAAAGTAGCTTACTATGAAAGTAGAGCTAACTAACTTAGTTCTTGATTTTCCTATTTTGTTTATCATTGGTTGAAGTAATACTTCTAAGAATCCAGTTTTTTGGAGAATTCCAGCAATAACGAAAACTACAAAGACTAGTAAAACGGTTTCAGCCATACTCATTATTCCACCACGATTTAATAATTTATCAGCATAAACAAATCCTGTGTCTATAGTAAATCCTGATAACATGTAATTTAAGACATCACCTATTTTTTCTCCTTCTTGAATTACAGCTATAATAAGTCCCATAATAGCTGAACTTAATATAGATATAATAGGAGGCTTTTGTAACAATAAAAGTAATAATAAAAATAGTATTGGAATCATTGCTACTAAACCAATATGAAAGTTTGAATTTAATACGTCTTTGATTTGATTTATTTGAACATAGTCAATAGTATTATTTGAATACTTAAGGCCAATTACAGTGTACAAAACTATACATATTATATATGCAGGTCCTGTTGTGTAAACCATGTGTTTCATATGAGTAATTACATCTGTTTTACAAACAGCAGCAGCTAGATTTGTAGAGTCGGATAGAGGAGACATTTTATCTCCAAAAAAAGCACCAGATATGACTGTACCAGCTGTTAGGCCAAGGGGAATACCCATACTAGTACCAATACTCATCATTGCTATGCCAGACGTTCCAAGCGTTCCCCAAGATGTACCAGTAGCGACAGAAGTAAGTGAACAGACTATTAATGTTGTAAGTAAAAAATACTTAGGTGTTATTATTGTCAGACCACTATATACTACTGTTGGTATTGTACCAGCAGCTATCCAAGCTGCTATTAGTACACCAACAGAAAGTATAATTAAATTTGATTGAAAGGCATCTTTACCAACTTCAAATCCAAAAGCTTCTATTTCCTCATTAGTATAACCAAGCCTCATAGCTGCTGGAACTACTATAAGCCATGAAAGTAAAAACATTGTAGTTATAGAAGCTTTAAATACAACTATACCAACCGATGTTAAAGCTATTATCGCAAGCATTACTAATAACGAATATCTAAATGAAGGTCTTTTTCTTTCTGTACCTATTTTCATAACGCAAATTCTCCTTAAATATTTTTAGTTAATTGCATTTTTTATTCTTATAAGAGCTTCTTCAACCATGCTTCTTGGACAAGCTAAGTTTATTCTTTGATATCCGCTTCCTCCAATACCAAAACTATTTCCTTGATTTAAGGCAACTTTACCTTTTTTTACTAATAGATTTCCTAATTCTTCATCACTTAGTCCAAGTTCACTAAAATCTACCCATAATAAATA
Organism: Clostridioides sp. ZZV15-6598; assembly: GCF_020657705.1. Taxonomy (NCBI): domain Bacteria; kingdom Bacillati; phylum Bacillota; class Clostridia; order Peptostreptococcales; family Peptostreptococcaceae; genus Clostridioides; species Clostridioides sp. ZZV15-6598. The sequence goes on from NZ_JAGWCS010000013.1 coordinate 39,178, forward strand.
AGTACCTTCTGGTTTTCTGACTTTAAGTTTTGGTATATTTTCATTTATGTATTTTATAGCGAAATCTATATTAGATTCTAAGTACTCTAAGAATGACTCTAGCCAAGGTTCTCCATTGTTATATGAAGCTTCTGTTGCAACTAAGCTAAAACAGTTATTTCTCTTTATATCAATTCTAGTAAATGCATTATCTAATAATTTATAATCTTTTTCATCAGGTAGTACAACATATGAAGATTGAAGACCTGCTATATTAAAAGTTTTAGTTGGTGCCATACAAGTAATTGTATTTTTTTCAAAATCTTTAGATACAGATGCCATAGGTATATGTTTATGATTTTTAAATATAATGTCACTATGTATTTCATCTGATATAACCTTTACACCGTATTTAAGGCAAATATCTCCTAGTTTCTTTAGTTCATTCTTTGTCCATACTCTTCCAACTGGATTGTGAGGATTGCAAAGTATAAACAATTTTACATCTTTGATTTTACTTTCAATATCTTCATAGTCCATTATATAGTTTCCATTTTCTAGTTTTTGTAGTGGACTTATAACTAATTCTCTATTATTATTTTTTACAACACTATTGAAAGGGCTATAAACTGGTTCTTGTATCATTATTTTATCATTTTCTTTTGTAAGTTCATTTATTAAAAGGCTTATGGCTGGGATAACACCTGGGCTATAAACTAACCATTCACTTTTTATCTTCCAATTATGTCTTTTATCCAACCAATTCACTATAGATTCATTGTAAGAATCTGGTCTTGTTGTATAACCATAAATCTCTTGTTCTAGTCTATTTCTTAATGCATCAATTATACATGGTGCAGCTTTAAAGTCCATATCAGCTACCCACATAGGAAGTAAATCATTAGTACCATATTTTTTATCCATTTCTGACCATTTAGCTGAAAAATTATTACCTCTATCAATAATTTCATTAAAATTGTAATTCATTATAAATACCTCCAGTAATTTTTAAATTTATACTTATAGTATTTAGCAAGCAATATGCCAAAATAGATATTAAAAAGGTTTAACTAAAAATTAATTCGTGATATTAAGTAATACCAGAGGTTGGAATATATGAAATTATTAATTTTATTTAATTTTCTTTGGAAAAGGTTATTTTAAAAATTCGTTAAATTTATTAAAATACAATTAAATAGGTTTAAATGGTTGAACTGTTTGCGTCATTAAACCCATTTATTTTTTTTAGAAACTCGATTCCTTTAAGTGTTATGACTGAACCGCCACGGCCAACAAGTATACTTACAAGTCCAAATTCTTGTAATTCTAAAAGTATATTTCTAATTTGTTGTTCTGTTAAAAATCTATTTTCGTTTAAAGCTATCTTGTATAAGCTTTTTCTGCCAATTCGCTCTTTTAAATTGTAAGCTTTATTTAAATTATCCAATATAAAGATATATTCATCTAATGGTCTTTTAAAATCATAGTCATGTTTGATGAAGTTTTTGTCTTTATTAATATTAAATTGGTATTTAGATATTTTTTCTGTCACTTTATTACAAACAGTTTTGCTATAATTTTCATCTATAGTATCTAATATATATTCAGGTAAGTCACATATTTCTATAACATCTTTTCCTAGATAACAGAAGTATTCTCCTAAGTTTCTTAATTCTCTTACATTTCCCTCCCATTTATATATTTTGAAAATTTCCTTCACTTCGTCACTTAGATTAAAATTGCATGGTATATCATACTTTAGGGATTCGAAAATTTCAAATATATCATTAGGTCTTTCTCTAAGAGGATGTATTTTAAGAGGAAGAACATTTAACCTAAAATACAAATCTCTTCTAAATTTACCTTTAGATACAAGGTCTTTTAAATTTCTATTAGTAGCAGCAATTATTCTTACATCAATGTCAATAACATTATTTGAACCAATACGCCTCACCTGTTTTTCTTGTATAACTCTGAGCAATTTAGATTGAGAATTTAAATCCATCTCTCCAATTTCATCTAAGAATATAGTTCCATTGTTTGCTAATTCAAATAAACCCATTTTTCCGCCTTTTTTAGCTCCAGTAAACGCACCTTCATCATAACCAAATAATTCACTTTGCAATAAACTTTCTTGAAAAGTGCTGCAATTTACTGCTACAAAAGGTCCACAATTTCTTTTAGAAGCACTGTGAATAGATTGTGCAAATAATTCTTTACCAGTACCGCTTTCACCGATTATTAAAATTGATGAGTTTGATTGAGCCATTTTATTAGCAATCTTTTTAGTATTAATAGTTTGTATACTAGAACCTAATATGTCATCAAAAGTATACTTACTAACATTACCAGAGCTTACTAGTTGTGCTCTTAACTTAGCTTGTTTTTTTTCTAATTGAGAAAACTTAGTCATCTTTAATATAAAACCATCAAATACATTCAATTGTATATGTTTAATCTCTAAATTTATATCAATGTGATTTATCTTAATTAATTTCTCATAAAATGGAGTTTTATTGTTTAATATGTTTTGAAAGTTAATATCTTTTATACATTCGCCAATAAACACATCAATCATTTCATTTGCATTTATAGATAAAATTTTTCTAGCTATATGATTGTAAAATTGTATAATTCCATCATTATTTGTGCATATAATTCCATCATCAATTATAGATAACAACAAATCAAATTGCCTTTCAAATTTATTTGCATCTAACAATAATTCACCTGTACTATAGCTTGTAGGAATTATTTTTTCTACATATTTTTTTATTAAGTCATCTTTTATTAGATGTTTTAACTTAGTTTTTGTGGCAATTTCAACAATGCAACTTAAATCTATTATTCTATATTTTAAGTCTATAACTTCACAATTTTTAAAATTGGGCAAGATTTTTTCTCCAGGAGTTAGGATTATGGCATCTGTAGGAGTAAATTCTATTTCTGGATAGCAGGGTAAGATATTAATATTGTCTATTCCTAGTCTATGTATTAAAGAGATTGTCTCTATAGACATATCCTTGCTTAGATTATATACATAAATAGTTTTGTTTTTTTCTAATTTAGATATCATATCTATACTATTCTTTTCAAATGTCAACTTAGGAACGATAATTTGAGCATCATGATGAGATAATTTTGCTATTTCATCATATTTTAAATAAGCAGATAAAAGGATTAGTTTTTCTTTAAAAAATTTTAGATTTCCCTCTTCAAATGAGTATAAGTTTATTTTTATATTGTTACCTAGAAATTGTCTTATTTGGTCTTCATAAATTTTTCCAGCATCTTTTTTTAAGCTTACAATAGCTAATTCTATTTGTTTCATTTTAACCTCTCATACAAATTTGACTTATTTTAGATTATATAACAATTAAACTAAATATAAATAATTTTGTCTAATTATTATTATAAATTAAGTAGTAAAATAAAAGAAATAGTTAAAATGATTCCTTTTATTTTTGTTTTTTGTATCTATTTGGTATAATAGTATTGAAACGGTAATAATTTAGAAAAATTTCTTAAGAGGAATACTATGAGGAGAACATAAAATGAAAAAATGTCTTTACTGTAATAGGGATATAAAGTCACCAAATAATAAATTGGCTATAAAATATGATAACAATACCGATATATATCCATGTCGTGCAGAATGTAAGGAAAAAATTGAAGAATATATAACAAAAAAACCTACTTATAAGTTTATAAATATATTAGAGGTTCTTTTAGGTGTAGGTGGAATATTTTGCTTTTTGAGCAAGTGGACTATTGCAGCCCAAATTGTACTTGGAATTGATGCATTAGTTATATTTTTATTTCCATTAGCAGGGTTTAAGATGAATGGTAAATTAAGTATGGAGCAAACTAAGCATCAGAGCAGGTCTATAGCAATATCAATTTTAGCATTTATAGTAGTAATAACTGTATTATATTTTAAACAAATTGGTAAGTAAAGCATAATTGTATAGGACATCATAAGAGTATGAGGTGAATTTATGGAAGAAAGAAAATTAGCACCAAACAATGAGCGAGAAGCTCTTATAAAAAGACTAAAAAGAATAGAAGGTCAAGTTAAAGGGATACAAAAGATGGTAGAAGAGGAGCGTTATTGTGTTGATATATTAGTTCAAATATCTGCTATAAGGTCTGCTATAAATAGAGTAGGTACAATTATTTTGGAAAATCATATAAAAGGATGTGTAGCAGAAAGTATCAAACATGATGATAGTGAAAAAACTGAAGAGATGATAAAAGAACTTATGGATACCATAAATAAATTTACAAAATAAGGGGGCGGTTAGGTATGAATCAACAAGGATTTATTATGGAAATTGTTGATGATAGAACTGCGAAATTAAAAATGCAAAGACACTCAGCTTGTGCTGCTTGTGGAAAATGTGCTACTGCAGACTCATCAGAGTCAAAAGAGATATTAGTAGAGGTAGACAATACAATTGGTGCGAAGGTTGGTGACCATGTAGAAGTAAGTATGGATAACATGAATGTATTAAAAGCAGCTGCAATGGCTTATATAATACCTCTTGTAGCGCTTCTTGTTGGAACAATAGGAACATACTATATACTGGGAGCAATTGGCATGACAGCTGGTGTTGAAGCTATAAGTGGATTAGTTGGAATCTGTCTTACAGTAATTTGTTATTTGTATTTAAAGAAAAATGATAAAAAATTTAGAGATAGCAGAGAATTTATACCAGTAATCACAAGAATCTTAATTGACCTTTAAAATTATTATAATTTAAAAATAGCAATGTACTCTTATAAATACTTAATGTATATTTATAGGATTTAGGTACATTGCTATTTTTATATTTTTATTTTGATTTTTTTTGAGGAATAAAATTCTTTCTGATTTTCAAAAGGTTTAATGTTCTTACAAAAGAAGTTACAACCAATACACCAAGCGATATTGCAGCACTTAAAAATAGTGCATCAGTACCTTTTGACATCGCTAAATCATAATTTTTTTGAATTAAAGATAACATTGTATTGTATAATCCAATCCCTGGTATCAGAGGAAGAATCCCTGGAATTACAAATACAATAGCTGGTTGCTTTAGCTTTCTAGCTAATATCTCACTACATGCTGAAACCAAAGCAGCAGCTATAAAACCTGCAAAAATTGAGTTTGTAGTAAAATTAAATAAATATACATACACAATCCAACCAACTCCACCAGTTATTCCAGCTGGAAGAAGTAGATAAAGTGGCGCATTAAAGAAAACAGCAAATCCAGCAGTGGCAATGCCTGAAAATAAAAAATGTAAAATCATCGACATATCAGTCATTAGAAAGGACCTCCAATTCTATACCATGTATCAAGGACAAAACCGACTCCAGAAGCAATTGCAATAATAATCATAGCAGCATCGAAAGCACGAGAAATTCCTGATATTAAATTACCTGATATTAAATCTCTAATGGCTTTTATAAAAGCAACTCCTGGGAGTAGTGGCATTATTGCTCCAACTATGAGCATTTTAGGGTCATTCAAAATACCTATTTCAACTAGCAAAACTCCTGAAAGTGCTATTAAAAAAGAAGACACTAAACATGAAAATGCAGATATTGCACTTATCTTCATGGTTTTATCATAAGTAATTGCAGCAAATATTGCTATTATAAATGTAAGAATAAAATTTAATATATAATTCCCTCCAAGCAAACAAGCAAAGCAAGCAGATGCAATTCCTGTACAAGAGTAAAACAACCATAAAGGATAAGGTTTTACCTCTTGTATTTCATAAAGACGTGCGATAGCAGTATCAATATCATACTCTTTATCATTTACAAATTCTCGAGAAAAACTGTTTAATAAAGAAATCTTATTTAAGTTTATACCTCTTGATTGAATCGTTTTCATAAACGAAAAACCGTCAAATTTTTCATCTGAAATAATTATTACTGTAGGAGTTGTAAAAATATTTACATGATAAAATCCTCTTGACCTGCATATTCTAAGGACACTGTCTTCAACCCTAGATGTTTCAGCTCCATTTTTTATCATAAGTTCCCCTACAAATAGAGCTAATTTCAGAATATTTTTTTTATATTCAAGTTCCTCATTTTGATTCATAAATACACCTCCAAATTAAAAAACATAATATTGAAATTATATCAAATTTTTAAGTAATATTCCTTATATATATATAAATTATATTATCTTTTTTTTATTTAAAAATAGTCACATCTAAATTATATCCAATTAAAAGAATTAGACAATATTATTTATTATATTTTAACTTAAAATACAGAAAGTAAACATGTAAAAGTAGTAAAACACTTGACTATTAATTTATAAAAGACTATAATAATAAATTATCATATTGATAAAAACGAAAATTGTGAAATGTCTGTAAAAGTAAAATTTAAATAATAACTAGGAGGAGTAATATGTTTGAGAACTTGAAAAAAGCGGACCCTGAGATTTATGAAAGTATGAAAAGAGAGTTAAAAAGACAACAAAGGAATATTGAGTTGATAGCATCTGAAAATATAGTATCAGTTCCAGTAATGGAAACTATGGGAAGTCATCTTACTAATAAGTATGCAGAAGGTTACTCAGGCAAAAGATATTATGGTGGATGTGAGTACATAGATGAAGTTGAAACTCTTGCAATAGATAGAATTAAAAAGATATTTGGAGCAGAGCATGCTAATGTACAACCTCATTCTGGAGCAAATGCAAATATTGGTGTATATTTTGCTATGCTAAAACCAGGTGATGTTGTTATGGGAATGAATTTATCTCAAGGTGGGCATTTAACTCATGGTGCTCCAGTTAACATTTCTGGTCAATATTATAAATTTTATGAATATGGAATAGATAGAGATAGTGGACTTATAGATTTTGATGATGTTAGAAAAATAGCACACGAAGTAAAGCCTAAAATGATAGTTGCAGGAGCAAGTGCATATCCTAGAGAGATAGATTTTAAAAAATTTAGAGAAATAGCTGATGAGGTTGGAGCATTACTTATGGTGGATATGGCTCATATAGCAGGTCTTGTAGCTGCTGGTCTTCATCAAAATCCATGTGAAGTAGCTGATTTTGTTACAACAACAACTCATAAAACTTTAAGAGGGCCTCGTGGAGGAGTTATCCTTTGTAAAGAAAAATATGCTAAGGCTATAGATAAAGCAATATTCCCTGGAATTCAAGGGGGACCTCTTGAGCATATAATTGCATCTAAAGCAGTATGTTTTAAAGAAGCTTTAAGTGATGAATTTAAAATATACCAACAACAGGTTGCTAAAAATGCGAAAGCTTTAGCTGAAGAACTTATTAAGAGAGACTTTAAATTGATTTCTGGAGGAACAGATAATCACTTAATATTATTAGATTTAACTAATAAAAATATAACTGGTAAAGCAGCAGAAAAAAGATTAGATGATGCTTACATAACTGCTAATAAAAACACAATACCATTTGATCCAAATGGTGCACTTGTTACAAGCGGAATAAGACTTGGTACTCCAGCTGTAACTACTAGAGGTATGAAAGAGGAAGATATGGCAGTAATTGCTGAGGCTATAGACCTATGTTTAACTTATGATGAAGAATCTAAGGCAAGAACATTGGTTGTTGGTTTAACTGAAAAGTATCCTCTATATGAAGAATATAATCTTATGGATTAATTGAAAGTATAATTAAATGAGACATATTTAAACAATTAAAATGATAGTATTTATGTTTGAGTATATCTATAAAGATAAAGCCCAATTAATTAGGAGATAATCTCCAATATTAATTGGGTTTTGTATTTTTTAATTAAAACTTTAAGATTTCTTAAGAATTATACTAGGTTTTTCTAAAGATTTAAAGTTTATACTTATAAATATAGTAATTAAAGGTATTTAAAGGCTTTAATGAGGAGGGAATCTTATGAAAGTATTAATTCTTACAGGAAAATTTGGTATGGGTCATTACTCAGCATCAAATTCTTTAAGTGAAGATATAAAAACAAAATTTAATAATTCTGAAATAATAATTAAAGATATATTTGAATATATTATGCCTAACTACTCAGATAGAATGTACAAAACTTTTTCTATTCTTGTAAATCGGGGAAGCAGTCTTTATAATTTATTTTACAAATGTACTGAAAATGGAAAAAAGGATATAAAATTTACTTTTTCGGATTATTTCTTAACTAAATTAGACAAGTTACTTAATGAAATACAACCAACAGTAGTTATTTCAACTTTTCCATTTTGTTCTCAAGTAGTATCAAGATATAAAGAAAAGTATAACTCAAATCTTCCTTTGATAACATGTATAACAGATATAAGTAGCCATTCAGAATGGATTAGTAAAAATACAGATTGTTACTTAGTAGCTAGTGAATCTACTAAAGAAGAACTTATTTTAAAAGGGATAGATGAAGATAAAGTAAAAGTTAATGGGATACCTGTAAAAAAAGAATTTAAAAATATAGAACATATAAATCATTTAGATAAAAAAAACATCCTTATAATGGGTGGGGGATTAGGTTTATTACCTAAGTCAGAACAATTTTATAGAGAACTAAATAGTTTAGAAGGAGTAAAAACTACTGTAATAACTGGTAATAATAAAAAAATGTACTATAAATTGTACAATAGATATGAAAATATTGAGGTTGTAGGCTATACTAACGAAGTATACAAATATATGAAAAATGCTGACCTTATTATTTCTAAACCAGGCGGAATAACATTATTTGAAACAATTTATTCAGAGCTTCCAATATTAGCATTCAATCCATTTTTACAACAAGAAATAAATAATGCGGATTTTATACTAAATAATGGAATTGGAAGAATACTTGATAAAAATAAAAAATACTATGTAGATGAGATAAAAGACTTAATCTATGATGATGTTACACTTAAAGAAATGAGTTTGAATATGAAAAAACTTAAAAAACAGTTTGATAATAATACATTAGAAAATATTTTATTTTCATTTGATGAACAAGGAGTGTGTAGAGAATGTATGTAGTAGGTTTAATTATAGTTGTTGCTTTGATTTTTTTAATCCATTCAATTATACCTACATATTATAATAAACTATTAAATAAAGATGTATTTAAAAATATGACTGGAAAGAATGAAATTGCTCTTACATTTGATGATGGACCAGACAAAAGATATACAGAAAAATTGTTGGATGTACTAAAAGAAAATGATATAAAAGCCATGTTTTTCGTAGTGGCAAAGAATGCTGAAAAAGAGCCTGAAATTATAAAAAGAATGTTAAGAGAAAATCACATAGTTGGCTTACATTCACTAGAACATAAGAATGCATGGCTTTATAGTTATAATTATGTTAAAAAAGATTTTATTGAAAGTACAAATATAATGAAAAATTTAGGTGTAGATGTAAACTACTATCGTCCACCATGGGGTCATACTAACATATTTTCAAATCAATTTGTTAAAAAATACAATTTAAAGATGACCTTATGGGATGTAATGGCAGAAGATTGGAGTAAAGATAGTACAGTAGAGATTATAGTAAATAAGTTAATAGATAGAACAAAAGAAAATTCTATAATTTGTTTGCATGATGCAGGAGAAAATTCAGGCGGGGCAGTTGGTGCACCTGAACGTACTATTGAAGCATTAAAGATAGCTATTCCAAAACTTAAAGCCAGTGGTTTTAAATTTGTAACACCAGAAAGGATGTAGTTATGATAAGTAAAACTGAAAAGAAAAATAAGTGTATAGGTAGTGCAGCCTTCTTAGTTTTACTAATGGGCATAACTGGATACTTTGTTTTTAGAGGTCAATCAATTGAATCGTTAATAAAATCATTAAAAGGTGCAAGTCCTGTATTTATATTAATTGGATTTGCGATGATGTTTATATATGTTGCTTGCGAAGGTATAAATATATATTTAGGTATAAAGGCTTTAAATCAAAAGACTACTTTTTTAAAATGTATGGGATATGCGTTTGTTGGATTTTATTTTAGTTCAATTACACCTTCAGCATCTGGAGGTCAACCAGCACAAGTTTATTACATGAAGAAGGATGATATAAACATATCCTATTCTTCACTTATATTATTAGTTATTGTTGTCATTCACCAAGTTGTTGTATTAGCATATAGCGGAATAATGTTCATTATGGAACGTGAATTTATACTAAACAATGTAAGAGGGATGAATATTTTATTGATATATGGTGTAATAACGAATGTTGCTCTTGTTGTTGGGGTAATTGCAGTTATATTTTCAAAAAAATTAGTAAATAACTTCATAATATCCATAACAAATTTATTAGGAAAACTAAGAATAATAAAAGATGTTGAAGGTTCGCGAAAAGTGATAACTTCTCAAATTGAAGAATATGTTAAAGGTGCTCAATATATAAAGCAAAATCCAAAATTAGTAATTAAGATTTTACTTATAACTATTGTGCAAATAACAGCTATGTTTTTAGTCCCATTCTTTGTATACAAAGCTTTCCATCTATCAACATATACTGTGTTTGAAATATTAGCAATACAATCATTACTTAATATTGCTGTTTCATCTTTACCATTGCCAGGAGCTGTTGGAGCATCTGAAAATAGTTTTATGACATTATTTAAGATATTTTTCCCAGGTCATTTACTAGTTCCAGCGATGTTACTTAGCAGAGGAATAAGTTTTTATGCATTCGTTGCTATAAGTGGTTTAGTATGTATTGTAGCACATGTTAAATCTTCTGAAAAAGTTAAGTCAGTAAAAGAAGTTGTTTATGTAAGATAGTATTGTATGGTTTATTTTTTATATCAATGATATGTGTATACGTTTTGATTAAACTTTGAGCATATTTACAATAGTAGAAAGTATTAAAACGTATGACATTGCTAAGCTTTTACTAATAAAGTATAATATTTTATATAGTTTGAAATATTTAAGAAATATAGTAAAAAAGGAGCTTAGCGATGAATAAAGAGATTCCAAAAAAAATTTTAGTAGCTGATGACAATCCAGAAATTAGGGAAATCGTAGAAATACTTTTGACTGGTGAAGGTTATGAAGTTGTTATGGCAACGAACGGAGAAGAAGCCGTAAACTTAGTAGATAGTACGATTGATTTGATTATTTTGGATGTTGTTATGCCAGTAAAGACAGGGTTTGTTGCATGTAATGAGATTAGAGAAAAAACAACGGCTCCAATATTATTTCTAACTGCTAAAACTCAAGATTCCGACAAGGTTATTGGGTTTTCAGCAGGAGGAGATGACTATTTATCAAAGCCTTTTTCATATTCTGAGTTAATTTCAAGAGTTAAGTCACTACTTAGACGTTATTATATATATCAGGGGAAGGAAAAGAATAGAGAGTCAAACATATTGCAGACAAAAGAACTCTGTGTAAATTTAGATACTCAAGATGTTACATTGGGGGGAGAACCTATATTTTTGACAACGATAGAGTATAGTATATTAGTTCTTATGTTAAAAAATAGAAAAAAAGTTTTCTCGTCTGAAAATATATATGAAAGTATTTGGAATGAGCAATATTTTTATACAGCAAATAATACTATAATGGTACATATTAGAAACTTAAGAAAAAAACTAGAAAAAGATCAGAAAAATCCACAATATGTAAAAACTGCATGGGGAAAGGGGTATTATATTGATTAGCAAAATTAAGCCATCAAAGTTGGGTGTCATACTATTGATATATGTAGTAATCTCAGCAGGGGTGGCTTTTATTTTAAATATACCATTTTATTCTGCTGTTGAGTCAGTAGTAAAGGATGTATCAGAAGGTAAAACATACTTTAAAAGAGAAGCAGACCAGTTAATGGACGATTTTCAAATCTACGTGAATGATAAAAGTATAAGTTCAAATGATGGAGAAGATATATCAAATTGGAATAATGACAATTGGTTTGTATCTATGAAAATATATAAAGGAAATGAGATTTTTTATGATACATTGTACTATCCAAATGAATTACCTGATAAGAGTGAAGAAAATGAATTTTATAGTAGCTCTATGGCTAGACATTATGAGATACAATTCTCTGATATTAAAGCAAATGTAGTTATAATAGCACTATTTAGATTTAGATTTCAAAACTTTATAGATGCTGTTTCTATTACATTTATGGCAATTACATTTATTGTAACATTTTTATTGTTGTTGAGTAGAAAGATTAAATATCTAAGAAAAATAGAGATGGGTATAAAGATAGTAGAAAGTGGTAGTTTAAAGTACAGAATTCCTGTTAAAGGGAACGATGAATTATCATCGCTTGCATCTAGTATTAATGAGATGAGTCAGGCACTTGATAATCAGCTTATAAAAGAAAGAGAGATGAAGAATAAAAATAAAGATATAGTAACCTCAATATCACATGATGTCAGAACTCCATTGACATCAGTAATTTGTTATTTGGATTTAATTAAAGATCATAAGTATAATAGCCCTGAACAATTGGAGCAATATATAAAAAATGTAAGATTGAAAGCCTATCAGATAAAAGATTTGACAGATGACCTTTTTACACATTTTGTTAATTCGGAAGAAGAAGTTTCTAAAAAGTATGAAAAGATTAATGCAAATGAATTTATATTTCAACTGCTTTTAGATAGTTCATATACATTGGAAGAAAAGGGATTTCATATAAAAATAGAGAATGAACTTTATAACCAATATCATATTTATGTAGATGTAACACAATTTAGAAGAATATTTGATAATTTATGTTCTAACATAATAAAGTATGCAAGAAGGGATAGACCAATAGTATTTTTAATTAAAGTTGAAGATGGTAAGTTGCTAATTATACAAAAAAACAAAGTTAGTAACATTCATAAAAATGTAGAAAGTTTTGGAATTGGAATAAAAAACTGTGAAAAGATAATTGCATATCACAATGGAAGTATAAGTGTAAACTCAGGTGACAAAGAGTTTTCTATTGAAATATCTATTCCAGTAAATGAGTCATAAATATCTAAATTAAGTACTGCACATGCTAATTGTTATGTACCTATGACCAAGTAACAAGTTTACTTGTAAGACCATATAATATTATTATCTTAAAAAAAGGGGACATAATAATATGGTTTTGACAGGAGCGCATTATATTTACATTATATTTATGGTAATTATCTTAATTACTATGCTTATGAAAAAAGATACTGTAGTACCATGTATATTAGGTGTTTTTTTCATGGGACTATTCTTTGAAAAAAATATCTTTGGAGCTATAACAGCAGTGTTTAACTCGTTTATTATATCTTTAAATGAGTTGGGACCGATTATTTTAATTATAGCGATTATGGTAGCTTTATCTAAAGCTCTAGAAGCAAATAATGCCATACAGTATATGGTAAGACCATTTTCCAAAGTTATAAGAAATTCTAATACAGCATTTTTTGTAACGGGATTTGTAATGTTGATTCTTTCTTGGTTTTTCTGGCCAACTCCAGCTGTTGCCTTAGTTGGAGCTGTATTTTTACCTGTTGCTATTAGAGCTGGATTACCAGCGATTGGTGTTGCAGTAGCATTAAACTTATTTGGTCATGGTCTTGCCTTATCAACAGACTTTGTTATTCAGGGAGCTCCAAGTATAACAGCTGGTGCAGCAGGAGTAGCAGTATCATATGTCATAAATGATGGTATGATTTTATTTTGGGTAATGGGAATTGTAACGATATCTATGGCATTTTATACATTAAAAAGGGATATCAATAAAGGAATGTTTAGAGAAGAACTTAAAGATTTTGAAAGTGAAGAAGTAAAAGAATTTAATGGAAAATCTAAGATAGCAACTATTTTAGTAGCTTTGGGATTTCTTGCTGATATAATTGCTATGTACATGTTTGACCTAAAAGGAGGAGATGCATCAGCTCTTTTAGGAGGAACAGCAGTGTTTCTAATAATTATTATAAACACTATAAATTTCGGCAAAGATAGTTTTGAAAATGTGTGTGAAAATATAATAGATGGTTTTGTATTTGGTATAAAGATATTTGGTGCGATTATACCAATAGCAGCGTTTTTCTACATGGGAGAAGTTGCACCTTTAACTGGTGTATTTGGAAAGGTATTAGCACCTGGTTCTCAAGGATTATTATCAGATATAGGGATAGCTCTTTCTCAAACGATACCACTTAATAAATTTGCAGTATCAGGTATAGAAACTGTAGTAGGAGCAATAACTGGACTTGATGGTTCTGGGTTCTCTGGAATTTCATTAGTTGGTTCACTTGCATCTGTATTTGGAACTGCTATTAATGCAAGTGTTGGTGCATTAGCAGCATTAGGTCAAATTAGTGGTATTTGGGTTGGTGGAGGATGTCTAGTTCCTTGGGGGCTTATTTCAGCAGCCGCAATTTGTGGAGTTAGCCCCATTGAATTGGCAAAAAGAAACTTTATTCCTGTTATAACAGGACTCATTGTAACAACTATAGTAGCAGTATTTATTATTTAGCAAATAAAAACTAATATCATTTTATTTGGAGATTAACAAAGATTATATATAAATTAAAAATAGATGTACAGTTATTATTTATAAAAGACTTTTGTCTCATGTAAAAACTATACATCTATTTTTTATTTGGAAATATTTAATTTGAAATCGTTTACGTAAGTTAATATATAAATGTTACACTAAAGTAAAGCTTTTAAATATACTTCTAAATACTAATAATTTAGAAGTTCAAAATTATATCCTAGTCTTCTTGCATCTGATATAAAATCACTTAGAATTTCTGTACTAGTTTTAGAAACAGCATGTAGTAATAAGATAGAACCATCATGTAAATTATCCATTATTTTTTTCTTAGCTTCTTCACGTGATGGTTGCTTTTCAGTATCCCAATCTCTATATGCGAAACTCCAAAATATGGTTTTATAGCCTAAATTTTTAGTCATTGCTAAGCTTTTTTCTGAATACTTACCCATAGGAGGTCTGAAAAATTTAACTATGTTTTTTCCAGTTAAATCTTTATAAAGTTTTTCAACATCTTCAAATTCATCATTAAAGCTTTTTAGATTACCTGTTTTTGTTGACATAGAAGGATGCGTTTTACTGTGGCTTCCAACTATGTGACCTTCTGCAACCATTCTTTTTATCAAATTTTTATTTTCTTTTATGTATGGAGATGTGACGAAAAAAACAGCTTTTACTTTATTTTGCTTTAAAACATCTAGTATCTTTGATGTATATCCATTTTCATAACCTTCATCAAATGTAAGATATAATGTTTTTTGACCATCTTTTATAGGTCCATTATATATAGCATTATAGTCAGAAAAATTAAACTTGATGTCAGTATTTACTTCTGGAGTTTGATGTTTGGTATTTGGTATATAAAACCAATCAAGAGCAGTATTGTCCAAAGATGACACATCTAATTTTTCATTATCATTGTTCAAAGTATCTTTATTTGATGGACTGTCTGTTCCATCTGAAACAGTTACATTGGAAGTATCTTTACTATTATCAACATCTTGAGAATCTTCTTGTGTTGATATTTCTTTATTTTTGTCTGTGTTTTGTTTTTTTTGTGAGTTTGAACATCCAACAATTAAAAAAATAGATATAGAAAGTATTGTCAAAAGGTATAGCATCTTTCTAAGCATTTTATAGCTCCCTTCTAAATTAATTGTAATTATATATAATATTATTATAGTTGGAAATTGTAATTAATAATAGTTACATGTTTTAAAATAAAGTCGCAATAGTATTACAAAATATGAATAATTAATAAATTTAAGAAAAAATGTAAAAAAGTAGTTGACCATATTATAATAAGGTGTTATTATAATAAATGTGCTCAACAAGGAACAAAAAAATAATGAGTACAAAATGATTGATTTAATAAAATGAACTTTGAAAATTAAACAGTAGGTTAATTTATAAAAACAAGAAACAAACCATAAAGCCAGATATTTTGATAACAATAGTATCTGAGCCTGATAAACTTTTATTTGAGAGTT
>NZ_JAGWCS010000014.1:0-55108 GCF_020657705.1 Clostridioides sp. ZZV15-6598
GTTGTATATAGTATTATAAATTATAATATAATTCCAAATAAAAATATGGATATTGCACCTACAGCTATTGATACTGCAATAGATTTAAACTTATAAGCTACTAATAGTACTATTATGCCTGAAATAATCTTAGGATTAGTAAATGAAAGGTATAGATTATCTCCGCTAAAGAAAATATCTTTTGCTATTAGTGAACTAAGTATAGCAATAGGTATAAATTTCATGACATCTTTAATAGATTCAGGCATATCATTTTTTGAGAATATTATCATAGGTAAAATTCTTGGAATATAAGTAACAATTGCCATGCCTAAGATAACGATAATTATGTAATTATTATTCATAGTTGCCTTCCTTTCTATGTGTTAATTTCTGAATATAAAAACCAAATAAAGCAGATAAAATAGATGCTATTATAATAACTAAACTATTCTTAAAGAAAGTATATAAAACCACTGATAATAATATAGAAAGTATAGAAACAAGTACATATATTTTATTTTTAATTTGATTAACTATTAGAGTAATGAACATAGCTGTCAGTAGAAAGCCAGCAACAGAATCGCTTATATGAACAATCTCTCCAAGAAATGCACCCACGAAGCAACTTACAGCCCATACTATTATACAAAGGTTATTTAAGTATAAAGCATGTGTATCAGTCCAATTTCCATAAGTATATTTTTCTAAGTTTATAGCAAATGTTTCATCTGTAACACCATGACAAAAATACATTAAAAATTTCATGTTCTTATTTTTTATGTGCATATGTAAGTTGGAGCTCATTAGAAAGTTGCGCAGATTTAATATAAATGTAGTTAAAATTATTGAAGTAATACTTCCGTTTGAAGCGAGCATAGAAGCAGCTACAAATTGTGAGCTACCAGCAAATACTATAAATGACATAAACAATATATAGAAGGCTGGTAGACCTGCTTTTTGAAGCATAATACCACAAATAAGTCCTAAGGGAATATATCCTAGAAATATTGGGATTGATGCTAGAAAGCTTTCTTTTAAGATTTCTCTTTTCGACACGTCTTTTTTCAAATACAATCACCCCTTAAAAATAATGAATATTTATAAAATTCTATAAATAATTGTTTCATTTTATTATAGCTATTTTAGCTAGTTATATCAATGATTAAGATGATAGTATGTAAGTATCAAAAAATTCACTTATAGTCTGTAGAACTTATGGTAATGATTTAATAAATAGTTTAATTCTATTAAAAGATTTCCTTTTATGCAATTTATTTATTGAAATATGATATAATGTATAGGTATATGGTATTATTTAACATGCAAGAGAAATTTCATTTGATTGGATTTTTTAGATACTAACAAAATCTAGTTTTTAATATTACTTTTTAATATTACTTACTGATATTAATTTTTAGAATAGTGCTTAAATGGGTTGTACAACATATAAAGATAATTATTCCCCTAGATAAATAAAATTAAGATATATAATATTTAAATTACAAAATATGAAATATAATTAATAATTAATTGTGAATAATGAACAATAAAATATACAAGGGGATTGTCTAATAAAAAAGGCAGTCCCCTTTTTACAAATAATTCTAAATTGTGATATAAATCTAAAAATTTTATCGTAATATTTAACAATTTAATGACAATAATTGATATAATTAATATAAATTAAGTATATAGTGTACTTATTTTATGTTTTTAGCAACAAATAGAGCATTTAAAAGATAAATTGTGCCACTTAAATTAAAGTTTAAGATGAACTATTAATGTAGATATATTAAAAACTTTTAGTAATGGAGAATATATGTGATATGAATAATAAAGTTAAGGTTGCAGTATTAGATACAGGAATAGATAAAGAACATGATTACTTAAAAGATAACTTAGTTGGAGGAATTGCTTTTGAATGTATACATGACTATATCTTTATATCAGACAAATTTGATGATGAAGATGGTCATGGAACTGCTTGTGCATCAATAATAAAAAAGGAGTATGAAGATGTAGAGCTATTTGTGATAAAAGTTTTAGGTAAAGATAGTATTGCAAATATAAAAGTTCTTGAAGAGGCATTAAAATACCTTTTGGATACTAATATAAGACTGATTAGCTTAAGTTTATCAGTTATAGGTGTAGAAAGTGTTAAAGGCTTATTTGAAGTTTGCTATGAATTGTTTAGAAAAGGAAAGATAATAGTATGTTCCTTAGCTAATAACTTTGACTTGAGTTATCCAGCTATGTTTAACAATGTTATAGGTGTAAGGGCTTCTACTTTGGATATAGAGAATTCTTTTTGGTACAATAAAAAATATGATGTTCAATGTGTTATGGATAGTAATTCATATATAAGTTGTGATATAAATAATTCTTTCAAATTACCGCCAAAATGTAATAGTTATGTAGCTGCAAAGTTTACTGGGAAAATAGCTAAAATATTGTCAGAAGAGCCAAACATAACAGTATCTGCGTTAAATAAAAAACTTGAGTCTCTAGCAACTAAAAATTGTTGGAGTAGTAGTGATTTAGACAACTATAGTAGGATTCCAGATTTTAAAGTGGATTTATATGATAAGGAAAATGCTCTGCTTATGGAAGTTGCTGATGTTATTAGAGATTGTTTAAATACTGAGGCTGATAATGAAAAATTATTTCAATGTAGCCTTTTTAATAAAGAGATAGGATTAGTTTATGATAATTGTTTTAATCTATTAGAAAAATTAGAGAACAGATTTGATTTGAAATTTAATTATATGGATATATCAAAATATGACTTAGTTTCCATATATACATTAACTGAATTAGTAGAAAGATATACAAATACAAAAGATAAATAAAAATTTATAAACCAAATATTAATGTAGAAGGTGTTAGATTATATGTATTCTTTGTCAGTAGATTAAAAGTGAAAAATATACTATAATTAGATAACATAAAATAAAATGCCAATACAGGGGGAATTAGATAATGAAATATGAAGAAGCATTAGAATATATATCACAAACCAATAAGTTTGGTATAAGATTAGGTTTAGAGAATATTGGGAAATTATTAGAACTGTTGGGAAATCCGCAAGAAACTTTAAATATAATACATGTAGCTGGAACTAATGGAAAAGGTTCGGTGTGTTCTTTTATTTCTAATATACTAAGAGAAAGTGGATATAAGGTCGGCCTATACACATCTCCGTATCTAGAAACTTTTACTGAGCGTATAAGAGTAAATGGAGAGAATATACCACAAGAAGATGTCGCTAGGATAATTGGTTTAATAAAAGAAAAGATAGAAGTTATGGTAAGTCAAGGTTATGTATATCCAACTGAATTTGAAGTGGTCACTGCAATGGCATTTTATTACTATTCAGAGCAAAAAGTAGATTTTGTAGCTTTAGAAGTTGGATTAGGTGGAAGATACGATGCTACAAATATAATAACAAAATCACTTGTAAGTGTAATAACATCTATAAGTTTAGACCATACAGGAATACTTGGAGATACAATAGAAAAAATAGCATATGAAAAAGCTGGTATAATAAAGGAAAATGGAATAGTACTTGTATATAACCAAACTGATGAAGCAAAGGATGTTATAAAGTCGGTTTGCAAAGAAAAAAATGCAAAATACATAGAAGTTAATTTTGACAGTATAAATATAAAAAAATCAAACATAAACTCTCAAGTGTATGATTGTAATGTAATGGGAGAAACTTATAAGAATCTTGAAATAATGTTGATAGGTGAACATCAAATAAATAATTCTATATTGGCAATGAGTGTACTAGAATATCTAAAAGATACAAAAAAATTAGATAATGTAAGTGAAGAATCTATAAGAAAAGGTCTTATAACTACCAAATGGCCAGGAAGAATAGAAAAAATAAAAGAAAGTCCAATCTTTATAATAGATGGAGCACATAACGAAGATGGAGCGAAATCTTTAGCAAAAGCACTTGATAAACATTTTAAAGATAAAAAACTAACTTTATTAATAGGCATGTTGGAAGATAAAGATATTGATGGTGTTTTAGATATACTAATGCCTAAATTTAGCAAGGTAGTGACGACAACTCCTAATAATCCAAGAGCTATAAATTCAGATATATTAAAAGAAAAAATATTAAAATATGTAAGTGATGTAACATCAAAACATGAAATAGAAGATGCAGTTAATTATACATTAGAAACATCAAACAAGGATGATATTATAATAAGTGCAGGTTCTTTATATATGATAGGCACAGTGAGAACTTTGGTAAAGAAATTATAATCTTATAAGATAAATACATAGAAATAAATATATAGATAAAAATAAAAGATATATAAAGAGGAGTTGGCTAAAATAATAGACAACTCCTTTTTTAATAAAATCAGTTTTTAGATGAGTTTATTACTATATATTAGTAATATCTAGATAGATTGGCGAATGGCTTTAGATAATTGGTCTGGGCAAGAAGTACCTTTGCCACCACAATCAATACCATTTAATTTATCAGCAATTTCAAGAGCATTTTGACCAATTATTAAACTCTTAAGTCCTAATAAATTTCCATTACATCCGCCTATAAACTCAGCATCAACAATCACATTATTTTCATCAACTTCAAAAAACATTTCTCTACAACAAACACCACTTGGGTTAAAAGTAACTTTCATAAAAAAGACCTCCATTAATTATTATTTCATTGTGTCAACATCAATAATAATACCAAATATATGTATAATAATGCAACTATAAAGCATAATACAAGCTAATAAAATAATATATTATTGTAGTATATGTATTGTAGAGAGGAGGGGTTATGTGAAAATCTATATTTCTAACTACCTATCAAAGAGCATTAGTATAGTTGATTATTCTACACTTGAACTAGAAAAAGAAATAGTATTAGAGGATAATATATATCCACATCATTTTTGCATAGAAAAGGAAAAAAATTTGATATACATACCTAGTTCGAGCAATGGAATACTATATGTTTTAGACTTAAATAATGATAAAATAATTGATACTGTTTCTATAGGAGGAAGTCTTAGTCAAGTTATGCTTAGTGATAATGAGTTATTTGTAGCAAATGAAGATTCAAATAGCATATATGTATTGGATAAAAACACATTAAATCCAATAGGAATCATTGGTGTTGACAATATGCCACATGGATTTGATTTTGACAGAGAGAGTAAAAAGCTATATGTACCATGTATAAATTCGATAGTATGTATAGACACAATAAATAAAAGTATACAAAAGAAAATCAATATGGACTTTAGAGCATGGCATATAGCACTTGATAAACAAAAGAAAGAAATGTATATATCAACACTTGATGGAAAGCTTGTAATAGTTGATGAAGTAAGTATGGATATAAAAAAGGTATTATATGAATTCTTATTGCCAGTAGAAATAAGGTTTAATTATAGTGGGAAAAAAGTTTATGTTGCTGACTTGGGTTATAATAATGTAAGAATTTTGGATTATACAACAAGTAAATATATTGGAAATATTGAGATAGATGGAATTCCTCAGGGATTAGAAATATCTAAAGATGAAAAGTTATTATTTGTATCGGATACTCAAGAAAACTCAGTTAAAGTCTATGAAACTGCAAATAACAAATTAATAAAAGTAATCAAGGTAGGAAAAGAGCCTACAACTATAGTTTGTTTGTAGGCCTTAATGTATGTCTCTTATAAGTAAGTCGATAACTTCAGCATACATATAAGATGCATTGTTTTTCCAATTGTTACAAATAAGTTTTGCTTGTTTCTCTGATGAAACATTTAGATTTAAATCTATTAAGTTAGATTGATTTTCTATGACTCTAAGATTGACAATAAATTCATTATCACTTTGTTTTACGAAGCTAGATTTTACTTGAGTATCTGCTAGTAAATTTTCTTTATTAGAATCTATATACTTGTCTATTTTTTCAGTAACACTAGTAGGTATTCGATTAAAAAAGTATTCTAGACTTTCTACGCCTCTTTGAGTAAGAGCATAATATTCTCTGTCAGAGTCTTTATATGTAGTCAAAAACTTAGATTCCATAAGCTGAGATAAAAGCTGTTGTAATGAAAAGTAATTCATCATTTCAGTCTCTAATACTACTTGAGTTATTTGAGAATTAGTTAAGTCCATTTTAATTTTTTCCAATATATACAAAATTAAAAGTTTGTGATAAGCTAATTCTTCAGATGAGTTTTCAAACATAAATATCATCCTCCGTCAAACTATTTCTATATATAATATATTAAACTAATTTATACAAAATTAAAAGAATAATTTATATAGTATCATTAATCTTTAACAAATTATATAAAATTAATTTTATAAATAAAGATAAGAAAACAGGGCTACCAATCGGCAGCCCTGTTGATACCCAGGTGTCAAAATTTACTATCTATTTTCCAGCCATTTGTCTTTCAGCCATTTCAACTAATTTCTTAGTCATGTATCCACCAACATATCCATTTTCTCTAGCTGTTAAGTTACCTTTATCTATGTTTTCATAGTTAGATAAACCTATTTCGTTAGCTATTTCTAATTTCATTTGATTTAAAGCAGCTTTTGCTTCTGGCACTACTGTTCTGTTTGAATTTGACATAGTAAATTTCCTCCTTAAATAATTAGTTTATGATGTCTAACAACACTTTTATTTATGTGATGTTAATACTAATTTCTCCAAAATAAAAACAATATATACAGAAAAATAAAGGTAAAAATGTAAAAAATATAAAAAAAATTAAAAAAAGTAGTGTTTTAAAGAATTTAATCGCCTAATATAGAGTTTATTTTTTTATTTGTTGTCCTATAAATTAAATATTACAGTACTTTTTTGAGCTAAAAAAAAATAAATTTTAAATATAGAAGAATTTATTTAAAAGGGGGAATAGTATGAAAAGAGAAGTTAAGAAAACTAAAGCTTTAATATATAGTGTTTTATTTTTTTCATTGTTATTGGTATTAATATTTGCTCTTGTTTATGGGATAAAATATGTGTGCTCTAAATCTGATAACTCAAAAATGCCTATATATAGAGTTGATACAAATGAGAAAAAGATAGCTCTAAGTTTTGATGTTGCTTGGGGGACTGATAACATGGATGATATTCTTAAAATTTTAGATAAACATAACATAAAAGCTACTTTTTTTCTAGTTGGTAGTTGGGTGGATGATAATGAAGAAATTGTTAAAGCTATAGACGAAAAAGGACATGAGATTGGAAATCATTCAAATACTCATGCTAATTTAAAAGAGATATCAAAAGAGGATATAACAGGAGAAATAGAAACTACATCAGAAAAAATATTTAATATAACAGGTAAAAAGACCAATTTATTTAGACCCCCTTTTGGAGATGTAAACAATAAAGCTATGGACATTTGTGGAGATTTAGGTTATAAAGTAATTAAGTGGGATGTAGATTCGATAGATTGGAAAGAGCTTGGCCCAAATCATGTAATTGAAAAAGTAATAAAAGAAGCTCAGCCTGGTTCAATAGTTTTATTTCATGCTAATATAAATGATGTAGATAACTATTTAGACACCATAATAAATCGACTTAAAAAAGATGGATATAGCTTAGTAAAAATATCTGATTTATTATATAAAGATAATTACATAGTTGATTCTAATGGAGTACAAAAAACAAAAAATTAATAATCAAAAAATGTATATTTTTAGCAGTGTTGTGGAAAATTGTATAGTAGATGTTAGAAAAGTGTCGATAAAAAGACGGTGTCTATTTTTTGACACTTTTTTATGTATGTATGTAATATCAATAATTATAGATTAAATCAGTAAAAAAAGCGTCTAATAATTG
Organism: Clostridioides sp. ZZV15-6598; assembly: GCF_020657705.1. NCBI lineage: Bacteria > Bacillati > Bacillota > Clostridia > Peptostreptococcales > Peptostreptococcaceae > Clostridioides > Clostridioides sp. ZZV15-6598. Next base: position 7,814 of record NZ_JAGWCS010000014.1, read on the forward strand.
ACTTTTTTTTATTGGGTTTAAATGATTAAATTGAATTGCAAAGGCTGAAAGATAGTATTTTCAAAGGGTATAACTTTGTTTAAAAGTTGGCATAGAAATTGCTTTGATAATAAGCGATATGTTCTATAGAAATAAACAATATGTTAAAGTCTTGTAATAGAAAAACAAGATTAATATTATTTGAACAGCTTATAAAAAAAATTAATATATTTAAGGGGGCGTACTAGTTGAACAAACTATATTCTATTTTATTAAAACAACACGTTGGTGGTCCAGATAAGCCAGTAGTAAGTGTTGGAGATGTAGTAAAAAAAGGAACTCTAATCGCAGAACCAGCTGGATTAGGAGCAAATATTTATGCCAGTGTTAGTGGAAAAATAAGTGAAATAAATGACCAAGCTATAGTAATTGAAGCTGATGAAGCACAAGATGATACTTTTGAACCATTAAAAGGAGAAAGTATACTTGACTTAATTAAAGAAGCTGGAGTTGTAGGAATGGGTGGAGCAGGATTCCCTACTCATATAAAATTAAACATAGATTTAAAAGGTGGAACAATATTAGCAAATGCAGCTGAATGTGAACCTTTATTAGCTCATAACATAAAAGAAATAGAAGAAAATCCAGAAATAGTTTACAAAGGTATAAAATATGCTATGGAAGTTACTAATGCTGGAAAAGGTATGCTAGCAATAAAAAGCAAACATCCAGAAGCAATAGCAGCATTCAAAAAAGTAATAAAACCAGGAGATAATATAGAAGTTGCTGAACTAGTTGATATGTACCCAATGGGAGAAGAGAGAGCTATAGTAAGAGATGTTCTAGGAAAATTACTTGAGCCAACTCAATTACCTTCAGAAGCTAACGCAGTAGTAATAAACGTAGAAACATTAACTAGAATAGTAGAAGCTGTTGAGCAAAAAAGACCAGTTATATCTAAAAATATAACTGTAGTTGGTCAATTAAACAGTGGAAAAGAATCTATAGTATTTGAAGATGTGCCAATCGGAACTACTGTTGGAGAATTAATTGAAAGAGCTGGTGGAATAAAAGGTGAATATGGTGAAATAATCCTAGGAGGACCTTTCACAGGAAAAGCTACTACTTTAGATACTCCAATAACTAAAACTAGTGGTGGTATAATAGTTACTATGCCATTTGTTAATGAAAAGAGAAAGATGGGTCTTTTAGTCTGTGCATGTGGACCTAACGAAGAAAGAATGAGAGACATAGCAGCTAAAATGGGCGTTACTAATATAGTATCAGTTCAAAAATGTAAACAAGCTCAAGAAATCAAAGGTGCATTAAAATGTGAAAATCCAGGACACTGTCCAGGACAAGCTCAAAAATGTATAGAATTTAAGAAAGCTGGAGCAGAAGTTATATTAATAGGTAACTGTACTGACTGTAGTAATACAGTAATGGGTTCTGCACCAAAATTAAAATTAGGTGTATATCACATAACTGACCATGTAATGAGAACAGTTAATCACCCATTAATAAGAAGAATAAAAGGTGACGTAAGATTAAAAATAAAATAATTAATTAATGTAAAATCATATAATAAAAACATCTTTAGAAGTGAATCTTAAAAATTACTTCTGAAGATGTTTTTTGATGTAACATACAAATTAAATTGATAAACTATGTAAATAAAATGGAAAAAATAGACAAAAATTAATCTATATTGTATAATAATGACAATAGCTATTAAAATTATATCAGGCAAAAATAGTAAAGCTCAAGTATGTGATTTGTATTGACATATATAAATTAAATTTAGTCAACTATCCAATAGAGTAAAAGTTTTTGTGTTATTTAAAGATACTCCATGGTATCTTTTTTAGTATAGAAACGAATTTTTGTCTTATATTAGAAAAATTATTTTGAAATATTAGTTTGTATTTTAATAACAGTTATAAAAAGTGCACTTAGAAAATTAAAACATTGAATAAAGCATTAAAAAAATAAAAATTACAAAAACCTATTTATAGAAACTGTGAAGTATATCTTAAATTTGGGCACTTAAGGGATATATGGAGTTAGTAGTGCAACCTGCTATAAATATAAATAGGAGTAACTTTTAATTATCAAAAATATATAAACAGATATAATAAAGTACATAAATCATAGTAAATATAAATAAATATAAAATATATTTTTGAAATAGCTCCCTACATTCATAAAGAGTGTAGAGTGGTAGAATATCTGCCCAAAACTCCTTTAATTGCTGGAAGTTCCTAAAGCTAACTAAACCACAACATAATCATGAAATAAGGATAGGTGTGATAGAGTGTCTATTTGCTAGATACTTGGCGGTTACGAAAGTAGAAAAAATTAGTTAGATAGCATAGGGTTAAATCCTAAGTGCCTTAAAAATGGATAATCAGCAGGTAAGCTTCGAAAAGAAGAAACTTCAACGACTAGAGAGAAATCTCGTACCTACAAGTGTGGGGAAATGGGGAGTACCTAATTATTAGGTAATGATATAGTCTGTGCTTAATAGAAATATTAAGAAGTTCATTAGAGAACTGGTTAGGATTAACGACCCTAATTGAACACGCTAAAGATGTATTGTGGAATCAAATCTATACAAGAATATAATATTTTGAATTATATTAGTATAGATACAATATATATTTTTAGTATCAGGAGAATTTTGAAAGTAAAAATTAAAAAATCAAGTATAATTAGTTTAGCCATCGTTTTTAGTATGGCATTTACTACATTTACACCAATAGTATCTTATGCTGCTGAAATGAATGGTAAAGATGTAGTACTTGATGGGGAGAAGCCATCAGAAGGACAAACTCCAGAAGGAGAACAGCCATCAGAAGGACAAACTCCAGAAGGAGAACAACCATCAGAAGGACAAACTCCAGAGGGGGAACAACCATCAGAAGGACAAACTCCAGAGGGAGAACAACCATCAGAGGGACAAACTCCAGAAGGGGAACAACCATCAGAAGGACAAACTCCAGAAGGAGAACAACCATCAGAAGGACAAACTCCAGAAGGGGAACAACCATCAGAAGGACAAACTCCAGAGGGAGAAAAGCCATCAGAAGAGCAGACTCCAGAGGGAGAGAAGCCATTAGAAGGACAAACTCCAGAAGAAAAACAACCTTTAGAAGAACTAGTAGTAGAGGAAGAGAACTTAAAGCAAAATATTGAGAAAATTCTTGATATGACTTTATCTCAAATAAATAAAATTGTATATAATTTCTGGGAAGATGAAGACTCTGTAAAAACAGATGAACAATCAGAAATTAGACAAATATTTACTCCACAAGATCAAAATTTACATCTATGGTATGATAAAAAAGCAAAAGTAAAAAATACATGTTTACTAAAAGAAGATGGTTCAGATAGACCTTATTATGATATAAGATTTGATGATACTACAAAGACACTAACTTTTGATTACATAGTAAAGGGTCTTATAGGTGCAAGTAGTAATAAAGATGGCAAATATATAATAGATGGAGAAGATGGCGAACAAACTGCTTTTTGTTATAATAATCATCTAAAACCTCCAACTAGTAATGGTAAGAGTCCATATTTACCAGCAGAAGATTTTAATGGTCAAGAAAATCAAAATGAAGATGCAGTTAAATCTATACTATATGCAGGTTCTGAATTTGATGGATTTGGATATAAACAACAATTTAATTTGGGTGGAGAAGAAAATGACTATATAGTTCATTCAGCTACTCAAAGTGCAATATGGATTATACTTGGACAAGTGGATGAACAAGAGAAACTTAAACAATACCAAAAAAGTATAAACTTTTATGATATACTTATAGAAAGTGCAAAGACTGAAGAAGAAAAAGCTGAATATAAAAAAGGTAAAGAACAAGCAATAAATACAAAAGCTTATTTGGAAGCATTGTTAAAAGCAGGTCGTGAAGAGTTAAAACCAGATGATACAGGAAAACCTAGCCTAAGCAATGGTTCAACTGATATTAAATTTGATAAAAATGAAGATGGAACTTATGAAACAGAAGCTATAGCTTTAGTGGGTTATAGTGGTGTAGTTAAGTTAAGATTGCCAGATGGAGTAACTGCTTATGATGAAGATGGTAATATAATAGGTACAGGTGAAGTAGAAGTTTCAACACAACATAAATTTATACTTAAAAGTGTTGAAAAGCCAGATGTAAAGGCTAATATCTCTGCTGTATCTTATGATTATATTTTCCCTAAAGCTATTCAATATTATAAGTCAGTTTTTGATTTTGGAGAGAAAGACCATTCATCTTTATTACCAATGAGTAAACAAAATTTATTGAGCTATACAATAGAACAAAAAAATGGTGAAGAAGTTAACTTTAATATAGGTTTACCAACAGATGGAGGTTCAGATGTAAATCCACCGGTGCCACCAACAGATGATACTGTAAATCCACCAGTACCACCATCAGGGGGAGGAGACTCAAATGGACATAAGCCATCACCACCAACAGATGACACAGTGATAAACCCACCAGTACCACCAACAGATGATACTGTGATAAACCCACCAGTACCACCAACAGATGATACTGTAATAAATCCACCAGTGCCACCAACAGATGATACAGTGGTAAATCCACCAGTACCACCAACAGGTGATAAAGTGGTAGATACATCAGTAAAACCAACAGATGATACTGTGATAAACCCACCAGTACCACCAACAGATGATACTGTGGTAAAATCACCAAAAACAAGTGATGAAACTCAAATAATGTCATATGTATTTATTGGTATCATTGCAATTTGTGGATTAGGGTATCAATGTAAAAGAGCAAAAAATTAATCTAGATTATTATTTATCATTAAGTTTAAAAATACATTGTCTCAAATTGATTTAAAAATCGTTTTGAGACATTTTTTTTGCGTAAGTATAACTTATTTTAAAGTGTACACTAACTGTTTTATGAATAGAAAAATGGTTTGAAGGTGAAAATAGTATTGAAAAAGTAATGCACTAAGTATATAATTCATTTGATTTTATTTATATAAATTAAATGCAAATTTTAGTGATTATATAAATTTAGATATTAATCTCTTAAGAAATTTTAATATTAATTATTCAATAAATTATTATTATAATATGCTAGAATAAATATATATAAATAAGTTTTGATGAGGTACTACTATAAAGGGGGGACTTTATGTTTTCGATACCAGAAGTAAAAAAAGTAGAAGAAGTAATGGATACAAAATTTACAACTATAGACGAAGACACAAAAATAGAAAGCGCAATAAAAGAAATGATAAGAAGTAATACAAAAACTCTAATGGTAATAGATTCATCTAGTGAATTAAAAGGCATTATATCTATGACTGATATACATAATCTTTATGAGATGCATAAGAAATATGAAGGCCAACCAGTAAAACTTATAATGAAAAAAGATGTTATATATGTCAGTGAAGGGTTAACCTTAGATGAGTGTAGAGATATAATGATATTAAAAAATATAGGTATTCTTCCTGTGCTTAGAGATAATAAAATCATTGGTGTCTTGAAACAAGAGCATATTAGAGATTATTTATACATGCACTTAGAAGATTATGGATTAACTTTAAAATACATTATAGGCCAGATTAAAGAAGGAATTTGTGCTATAAATAATGAAGGTGTTGTAATTCTATGGAATAATTTTATGGAAGAAAGGTATGATATAAAGTCTGAAGACATAGTTGGTCGACCGATGAACGAGTTTTTGGAAAATACTATTTCAGAAAAAGTATTGAATAGTAAAGTCGGTATGAGTGATTTATATTTTACTGACAAAAAAGAAAACATGTATGCATTAGTTCATGCAAATCCTATATTTTATAAAGAAGAATTTATTGGTGTTGTATGTACTGAAGTAGATGTTACAGAAGCTAAGATATTAGCTCTTGAACTTGAGAAAGTAAATGATACATTAAAATATTTAAAAGATGAAGTAAAAAATTTATCTAAAGGTAGCTTTGACAAGATTTTAGGTAAAAGTTATAAATTGGAAAAATCGAAAGCGGTTGCAAAACAAGTAGCTAGAACCAACAGTAGTATATTCATTTGGGGCGAAAGTGGTACAGGTAAAGAAGTATTTGCTAGAGCTATTCACGATTATAGCGAGAGAAAAGGTCAATTTATACCTGTTAACTGTAGTGCTATACCAAATGAATTATTTGAGAGCGAATTTTTTGGTTATGAATCAGGAGCATTCACTGGAGCAAGTAAAAAAGGTAGAATAGGTATATTTGAACTTGCGAAGGATGGGACAGTATTTTTAGATGAAATCGCAGATTTACCTCTTAGTATGCAAGCTAAATTGCTTAGAGTATTGCAAGAAAAAGAAATAAGAAGAGTTGGTGGAGATACTACAATAAAAATAAATCCTAGAATAATATCAGCTACTAATAAAGATTTAGAAAAAATGGTAAAAGCAGAAAAATTTAGAGAAGATTTATATTATAGATTAAATGTTGTGGAAATAAAAATACCACCTCTTAGAGAGCGAAAAGAAGATATAGGATTATTAGTGCATAGTTTCTTGGAAGAAATATGCAAACAAAATAATAAGCCTGTTCTTACAATAAGTAAAGATGTAATTGATATATTTCAAAATTATAGATGGAAAGGGAATATAAGAGAATTGAAAAACACAATCGAAAATATTGTTGTCTTATCCCAAAATCCTAGAATAGAAGTAGATGATGTACCAAGCTATATGATGGATTCTAGAAATAACAATACGGAGGAAGAAGAATATCCTCTAGATTTGACGAAAGCTACTCAAAAGATTGAAGTAAAAAATATAACAAAGGCACTTAAAATGTCTAATGGAAATAAAGCTAAAGCTGCTAAAATATTAAACATACCAAGAACAACGTTATATTATAAGATAGATCAGTATAAAATAAATGTGTCTAAAATATGACACATGACTAAATTTTGACAAAATAATAATCTTTAATTTCAAATCAAGCAAAATCAATGCTTGGAGTAGTATGATATATGTGAGTGTGTTAAAAAAAATAAAAAAGTGTTGATTAATTGACACTTTTTTTGTTTTGAGAAAATGTTTCCAAACATAAAAAACAAGGGATTGTAAATAAATATTTATATAACATTTGGCTAAAAATAGCGATAGAGTAAGGTTGTGCTATAGAAAATATCTTTTTGTTAATAAGTTGGCATAGGAATTGCTTATATATAAAGTGACTTCAAATGAGAAAAAAATAGTATTAATTATGATGATTTATGTAAGTTAAAAGGTCTTAACACTTAGGGCTGTTAGTAGGGAACAGTAAATATGTTAATTATTGAGAGTGTTAGGGCATCAATATAAATTAAAATCAAATGAAGGAGGCATTTTATTATGTCAATAACTTTAGAAACAGCTCAAGCCCATGCAAATGACCCAGCAGTATGCTGCTGTAGATTTGAAGAAGGAACAATAATAGCACCAGAAAATTTAGAAGACCCAGCAATATTTGGAGATTTAGAAGATTCAGGATTATTAGTTATTCCAGAAAATCACTTAACAGTTGGTCAAGTATTAGGAGCTAAATTAACAAAAACTTTAGATGCATTATCTCCAATGACTACAGATAATGTAGAAGGATATAAAGTAGCAGAAACAGATGCTGAAGAATCTGCTAAAGAAGTAGAAGCTCCAGTAGCTCAAGTAACACCAACTCAAGGTGCCACAGTTCAAGCTACAACAGGTCAAGTAATAAAAATACACATAAAAGAAGGTAAAGATATAAACTTAGAAATACCTTTGACAATAGCTGCTCAAATGGGAGTAGTACCACAAAAATAATAGTCAAAATATAACTATTAAAGCCGGTTTTAATTTACTTGATTCCTCAGTTAAGGGGTTACCTGTTGAGGAATCGAGATTTAAAATAATAAATAAGAAAATAATGTAAGGAGGTATTTTATACTATGTCAATAACTTTAGAAACAGCTCAAGCCCATGCAAATGACCCAGCAGTATGTTGTTGTAGATTTGAAGCGGGAACAATAATAGCACCAGAAAACTTAGAAGATCCAGCAATATTTGCAGACTTAGAGGATTCTGGATTATTAACAATACCAGAAAATGGATTAACTATAGGTCAAGTACTAGGAGCTAAGTTAAAAGAAACTTTAGATGCTCTATCTCCAATGACTACAGAAAATGTAGAAGGATACAAAGCAGGAGAAGCTAAAGAAGTAGTAGAAGAAACAGTAGTAGAAGAAGCTCCAGCAGCTTTAGAAGCAGTAGTGCCAGTAAGCACAGGAGTTTTAGGTGAAACAGTTAAAATACACATAGGTGAAGGTAAAGATATAAGCTTAGAAATACCTTTATCAGTAGCTGGTCAAGCGGGAGTTGTTGCTCCAGTAGCAAACGTTGCTGCTCCAGTAGCAGGTGCAGTAGCAGAAGTAGCTCCAAAAGCTGAAGAAAAGAAACTGTTAAGAAGCTTAACTAAAAAACACTTTAAAATAGACAAAGTTGAATTTGCTGATGAAACTAAAATAGAAGGAACTACTTTATACATCAGAAATGCAGCAGAAATATGTAAGGAAGCTAATGACACTCAAGAATTAGTTGTTGATGTTAAATTAGAAATAATAACTCCTGATAAGTATGAAACTTACAGTGAGGCTGTATTAGATATACAACCAATCGCTACTAAAGAAGAAGGCGAATTAGGTTCAGGTATAACAAGAGTTATAGATGGAGCTATAATGGTATTAACTGGTACAGATGAAAATGGAGTTCAAATAGGTGAATTCGGTTCTTCAGAAGGTGAATTAAACACTACTATAATGTGGGGTAGACCAGGTGCTGCTGACAAAGGTGAAATATTCATCAAAGGTCAAGTAACAATAAAAGCTGGAACTAACATGGAGAGACCAGGACCTTTAGCTGCTCACCGTGCTTTTGATTATATAACTCAAGAGATAAGAGAAGCTTTAAAGAAAGTTGACAACTCTTTAGTAGTAGATGAAGAAGTAATCGAGCAATACAGAAGAGAAGGTAAAAAGAAAGTTGTTGTTATAAAAGAAATAATGGGACAAGGTGCAATGCATGATAACTTAATATTACCAGTTGAACCAGTTGGTACATTAGGAGCTCAACCAAACGTTGACTTAGGAAACATGCCAGTTGTATTATCTCCACTTGAAGTATTAGATGGTGGTATCCATGCATTAACTTGTATAGGACCTGCATCAAAAGAAATGTCAAGACATTACTGGAGAGAGCCATTAGTAATAAGAGCTATGCAAGATGAAGAAATAGATTTAGTAGGTGTTGTATTTGTTGGTTCTCCACAAGTAAATGCTGAGAAATTCTATGTATCTAAGAGATTAGGTATGTTAGTTGAAGCTATGGAAGTTGATGGAGCTGTAGTAACTACTGAAGGTTTCGGAAACAACCATATAGATTTCGCATCTCACATAGAGCAAATAGGTATGAGAGGTATACCAGTAGTTGGTGTAACTTATTCAGCAGTTCAAGGTGCTCTAGTTGTTGGTAATAAATACATGACTCACATGGTAGACAATAACAAGTCTAAGCAAGGTATAGAGAATGAAATATTATCAAACAATACATTAGCTCCAGAAGAAGCTGTAAGAATTATGGCTATGCTTAAAAATGCTATTGCAGGTGTAGAAGTTAAAGCTCCTGAAAGAAAATGGAATCCAAATGTTAAGTTAAATAACATAGAGGCTATAGAAAAAGCTACAGGAGAAAAAATAGTATTAGAAGATAATGAGCAATCTTTACCAATGAGTAAGAAGAGAAGAGAAATATACGAAAAAGACGAAAACTAAAATTTAGATAATAACTAAGATTTAGATAAAAATATAAATTTAGATCCAAGTTTAAAATAAGTATAGAGAGGTAGAATTATAATGGATAGATTAAAATATATCTCATCAGAGACTTTTTATGAGGGTGTTATAGTCGAAATCATGGGTGGTGGAGTAACTATAGACCTAAAAGGTAGACTTGGACAATTTAAAATACCTAATAGAATGCTTATAACTGACTACGAACTTAAGATAGGTCAAGAGGTTGGATTCATGCTAAGCTATCCTGAGGTATTAAGTCCAGAGCCTAATCATGAGTATGTAGAAAATATTAGGAGAGAAAAAGAAAAGCAAGCAGAAATGCAAGCTAAAAAGAAGCAAGAAGAAGAAAAATAATAATAATTAATCGTTTGAAAATAGAAGGGAGAGGAAATATATGAGCCTTACAACAGTACAAGGACTTCAATCTGAAATATTTGTTCCAATAACACCTCCTCCAGTTTGGACTCCTGTAACTAAAGAATTAAAAGATATGACTATAGCTTTAGCTACAGCAGCTGGTGTTCACTTAAAATCTGACAAGAGATTTAATCTAGCAGGAGATACTACTTTTAGAGCTGTACCTAACACAGCTACAGTTGATGAAATGATGGTATCACATGGTGGATACGATAATGGAGATGTAAATAAAGATATAAACTGTATGTTCCCTATAGATAGATTACATGAATTAGCTGCAGAAGGATTTATAAAAGCAGTAGCTCCTATGCACTATGCATTCATGGGTGGTGGAGGAAACCAACATGTCTTCACTGAAGAAACTGGTCCTGCTATCGCTGCTAAACTTAAAGAAGAGGGAGTAGACGGTGTAGTCATGACAGCTGGCTGAGGTACTTGCCATAGAACTGCCGTGATCGTGCAGAGAGCAATAGAGGAAGCTGGAATACCTACAATAATAATTGCAGCTCTTCCTCCAGTAGTTAGACAAAACGGAACTCCTAGAGCAGTTGCTCCATTAGTTCCAATGGGTGCTAATGCTGGTGAACCACATAACATAGAAATGCAAACACATATATTAAGAGATACATTAGAGCAATTAGTTGCTATACCATCTGCTGGTAAGATAGTTCCATTACCATACGAATATAAAGCTCACGTTTAAAATGTAATTTATATTTGAAAATACAAAACCCTTCTTCTACATAATTAGGAGAGGGGTTTTAAGAACAAAGGTGGCTATTATGGAAGAAAAAATAATGAGAAGACTTGTTATAAAACCGTTTCATATGAATGAAGTTAATTTCGGTTCAAAAACTTCTATAAAGAAAGATGTACTTACAATTGATTTATCAAGTATAGATGAAATAAAAGCAAGAGAAGATTTAATAACAGATATAAAAGTAGATATTATAAAACCTGGAGATTATGACAGGGAAATTAATACTATTATGGACATTATACCAATATCAACCAAAGTTTTAGGCAGATTGGGAGAGGGAATTACACATACTTTAACTGGTGTATATGTAATGCTAACTGGTGCAGATGAAGATGGAAATCAAATGCATGAATTTGGTTCTTCAGAAGGAATTTTGAGTGAACAAATGGTGTTTGGTAGATATGGGACTCCATCAGTTGAAGATTATATAATCCATGTGGATGTAACTCTTAAGGGAGGTTTACCTTTTGAAAGAACACTTCCACTTGCAGCGTTTAAAGCCTGTGATGATTTTATACAAGAAATAAGAACGTCTTTGAAAATGGAAGACGGAAGAAATGCTACTCAAGTTCGTGAATATTTTGACAAAATTCGACCAAATGCAAAAAAGGTTGTCATAGTAAAACAAATAGCAGGTCAAGGAGCTATGTATGACAATCAGTTATTCTCAAAGGAACCTAGTGGTTTTGAAGGAGGAACATCAATTATAGATATGGGCAATGTACCTATGATTATATCTCCTAATGAATATAGAGATGGTGCCCTTAGAGCTATGACTTAAGAGAGGTGGATATTATGGGAATAGGACCTTCAACAAAAGAAACATCTCTTCATCACTTTAGAGACCCACTTTTGGATATAGTTGAAAGTGATAAGGATGTAGATTTACTTGGAGTAATAGTAGTAGGAACTCCAGATGGAAATGAAAATAAAACTTTTGTGGGACAGAGAACGGCCGCTTGGCTGGAAGCTATGAGAGTAGATGGAGCTATAGTCTCTTCAGATGGTTGGGGAAACTCACATGTTGACTATGCTAATACATTTGAAGAAATAGGAAAAAGAGATATACCTGTAGTTGGAGTAACATTTAATGGTACTCAAGCTAAATTTGTTGTAAGCAATCAATATATGAATACCATAGTTGATATGAACAAATCAAAAGAAGGTATTGAGACAGAAGTTGTTGGAGAAAACAACACAAATGAGATTGATGCTAAAAAAGCTTTGGCGTTTTTAAAATTAAAAATGAGAAAGCATGGATAAAAAATTTAAGTAAGGGGATGAGTTTTGTGGGAATTTCTACATCAATGAAAAACACATCACTTCAGATTTTTAGAGACCCATTACTTGATTTAATAGACAATGATCCTGACGTAGATTTGCTAGGAATAGTTGTAGTTGGTACATCAGAGCACAATGAATGGAAATCCTTTTTATCAACTAGGCTTGGAAGATGGGTTGAAGCATTGCGACCTGATGGAGTGATTATAACCTTAGATATGGCAGGAAACCAGCATATTGATTTTACAAATGCTATATCAGAGTTTGTAAAATCAGACATACCTACAGTAGGTCTTACTATTATGGGAGCAGATGGTCTAGTAGTTACTAATCAGTATTTAGATAAAGCTACCATAATTGATTATAAAAAGACAACAGGCTACATAGAAACAGAAGTAGTTGGAGACAATCACATGGATGAAGTTGATGTAAAAAAAGCATTAGCTTTTCTAAAACTAAAAATGCGTAAAAACGCAAAATAAACCTAAGGGGGAATTTGATATGAAATTTAGCAGAAGTATACAAGCTATAGACTCTCATACAGCAGGAGAAGCAACTAGAATAGTTGTAGGTGGAATACCTAACATAAAAGGAAATTCTATGCCTGAGAAAAAAGAATATTTAGAAAAAAATCTAGATTATTTAAGAACTGCTATAATGTTAGAGCCAAGAGGACATAATGATATGTTTGGTTCTGTAATGACTCAACCTTGTTGCCCAGATGCTGACTTTGGAATAATCTTCATGGACGGTGGCGGATACCTTAACATGTGTGGCCATGGTACAATAGGAGCTATGACAGCAGCTATAGAAACAGGTGTAGTTCCAGCAGTAGAACCTATAACTCATGTAGTTATGGAAGCTCCAGCAGGAATAATAAGAGGAGATGTTACAGTTGTAGATGGAAAAGCTAAAGAAGTATCATTCTTAAACGTACCAGCTTTCTTATATAAAGAAGGTGTTGAAGTTGACTTACCAGGTGTTGGAACAGTTAAATTTGATATATCATTTGGTGGAAGCTTCTTTGCTATAATACATGCAAGTCAATTAGGTTTAAAAATAGAACCTCAAAATGCTGGTAAATTAACTGAACTAGCTATGAAACTTAGAGATATAATAAACGAAAAAATAGAAATACAACATCCAACTTTAGCTCATATAAAAACTGTAGATTTAGTTGAAATATATGATGCGCCAACTCATCCAGAAGCTACTTACAAAAACGTAGTTATATTTGGTCAAGGTCAAGTTGACAGATCTCCATGTGGAACTGGAACAAGTGCTAAATTAGCTACTTTACATGCTAAAGGTGAATTAAAAGTAGGAGAAAAATTCGTATATGAAAGTATATTAGGAACTTTATTCAAAGGTGAAATAGTTGAAGAAACTAAAGTTGCAGATTTCAATGCTGTAGTACCTAAGATAAGTGGTTCTGCTTATATAACTGGATTTAATCACTTTGTAATAGATGAAGAAGATCCACTTAAACATGGATTTATTCTTAAATAGAAACAAATAAATTGGGAAATTAAAATAGAATAGTAACCTCTTGCTGGTTACTATTCTATAGCTTTTAGGCTATAAGATTCAGAATATATAAAAAAATAAAAAAACAGGAGGATGGATTATGGTAGCAATCTTAAAGGCATTATACGTAGTATTCGCAGCAATCTTTGCAGTTGTATTTGGTAAAGACGTAGCTAAAGCAAACAAAGAGGGGAAACTAGAAGAACAAAGTACTCCAAAAGTTGCTGTAACAGGATTTATAACAGATTTCTTTGATACATTAGGAATAGGATCATTTGCTCCAACAATAGCAATGTCAAAAGCTTTAAAATTAAACATACCAGATAAGAAAATGCCTGGTACGTTAAACGTAGCACATACTATTCCAGTTGTTACTGAAGCATTTATATTCACATCAATCATACCAGTTGATGGTGTAACTCTAGTATCTATGGTTGTAGCAGCAGCAGTTGGTTCATATATAGGTGCAGGAATAATAGCTAAAATGGACGAAAGAAAGATACAAATGGTTATGGGTGTGACTCTAGCATTAACAGCAATATTAATGTTATTAGGTCATCCTTGGGTTAATGTATTACCAGGTGGAGGAAATGAATTAGGTCTTACTGGTGTTAAATTAGTAATAGGTGTATTAGGTAACTTTATACTAGGTGCTTTAATGACAGCTGGTATAGGACTATATGCTCCAGGTATGGCAATGGTTTACTTTTTAGGAATGTCTGCAAAAGTTGCGTTCCCAATAGTTATGGGTTCTTGTGCATTATTAATGCCAGTTGCAAGTATGAAATTCATAAAAGAAGATGCATATACTAAAAAAGCATCAGTTATAATAGCTATCTGTGGTTTAATAGGGGTTTTCGTAGCAGCATATATAGTAAAAACTTTACCAATGGATATATTAAAAGCATTAGTAATAATAGTTATAGCTTACACTTCTGCTACAATGATAATGGCTGCAAATAAAAATAAAAAGACTGCTTAGTATTTATTAAATATTACAGCTAACAATAAAAATTATAAACTGCTTTGGAACGTTAGTATTAATGTTTTAAGGCAGTTTTTTATTTATTAGATATAATATATAAAGCAATTAGTATGCCAATTATGCAATATATATATAAATTTAGTAAATTAAGTATAAATTTAGTTATATTTTCTGAAATTAAGGTGTAAATTGAAGTTAAATATTTAAATTTAATACTATATAAAATAAAAAAATGTTCATATATTGATGTATATTAGCAAAAATATTAGTATAATAAGTCGAGTATAACTTATAATTGAAGAAAATTGAGTTTATAATGACTTGGTAATTATCTGAATCATTTGAATTAATTTAAAATATTGATATTACTTATGTGTATAAATTAGTTTTGAGTTATATATGACTTAAAAAAGAGATAAGAAGTAATTTAATAGTTAATTTTGATTAAAACAAATAATATATTATATAAATCGTATGATAATTTTATATACTTAAACCAAAAGATTAAATGAAATTTATAAATAAATAAAAAGTTTTAAACAGCAATCAAAGATTTGTAATAAAATACATCACTCACAAATATATTTATTATATAAGCTGATACCAGAAATATAAGAATTAACAATTGTGGAGGGATAAAATATGATAGCTGTTAAAGATGAGAATAACGTAGTAAACTTAAGAGGGGAGTTAGACAACAAGCTAGAATTTAGTCATGAGATATTTGGAGAGAAATTTTATAATGTAAAAATAAAGATAAACAGATTAAGTGATTCCTTTGATACACTTCCTATGACTGTGTCAGAAAGACTTCTTCAAGATATTGATATCAATAAACAAAATTTAGTCAATGTTGTAGGTCAATTGAGATCATATAATAAAACCTTAAATAATAAAAATAGATTAGTGCTTACAGTATTTGTTAGAGAAATAAAGGCTATAGAGGAGGAAAATAAAGACCCAAATAGCATATTCCTAGATGGGTATGTATGTAAAGAGCCTGTGTATAGGAAAACTCCTTTAGGAAGGGAAATAACTGATTTATTAGTGGCTATAAATAGACCTTATAATAAATCTGATTATATACCATCAATAGTTTGGGGAAGAAATGCAAAGTTTGCAAAAAACTTAAAAGTTGGTGATAGAATACAGCTTTGGGGTAGAGTTCAAAGTAGAGAGTATGAGAAAAAAATAGATGAGGATAATGTAGTGAAAAAAATGGCATATGAAGTATCTATATCAAAAATAAAAAGATTAGATGAAAATAATAATGACTAAATATTAAAAATATATTGTTTTTTTATCAAAAAAACTAATAAATTTTCTATAATAACGCATTAAAAATAAATAAAGATTGTTTAAAAAAATACTAATGAAATATCTCTTGAATAGTTGCTCGCCATTTATTATAATGTAAGCTGTACATAATTTATAATTGAGAAAATGAAGAGGTGAAGCATTGTGAAAAGCATATTATATCAGATAAATAGACAGCCAGTTAAAGCTAAATATACATCTGATGAATTAGAATGTTTTTTGGATACAATTGAGTATAATGTAGGGGATAAAATATTGCTTGTTGGTCATATAGGAAACCTAGGCAAGAGATTAAGAGGTCTTGGTACTTCTGTAACTATACTAGAGAATAGTAACTATGAAGATGTATGTTATTCTTTAGTGTATAATGAAAATTGCAATGTAGTTAAAGGTAAGTTAGAGTTTTTGCCATTTGATGATAATCATTTCAACAAGATAATAATAGTAGACCAATTTAATGTTATTACAGATTGTGAAAAAGCTTCATCTGAAATACAAAGAGTTTTAAAAGGTAATGGAGAGGTTATATTAGAAGATTTAAACTTAAAAAATTTAAAAGTTAAACTAAACTATCTTAAGCATAAATTTTGTGGTTCTGTAGCAAAGATTCACTATCCACATGAAGTATTTAATATATTTTCAAGATTAAATTTTGATGGTATGATTAAAGAGTCAAATAAATTAAAATATATTTATGTGGGAAAAAGAAGATAAATGAGTTAAAATATAAATATGGATATAATATAAAAGACTAGGTTAAGCCTAGTCTTTTGTTATAAGGAGATGTAGATATGGAAATAAATTATGAGTTAATAATAATTGTTATGCTCTTTGTAATCCTAATGTCAATTCAATTTACTTTAAATAAGATATATTTAATCCTTAAGGAAATAAGACAAATACTCATGTTAAGAAAAAATAAGGAATGATAACTATGATAGATTTAGAATATATAAAATCTGATATTCAGAACATAGCTGAAGCTATAGTTTCAGTGCTTAATATAGATGTAACTATAGTAAATAGAAACTTATTTAGGATTGCAGGTACAGGTATATATGTGGACAAAATAGGTGAAAAAGTAGATAAATATACAGCTTTTAAAAAGTCACTTACAGAACAAATCACAATACTAATTGATGACCCAAAGAGCAGTGATATATGTAGAGAATGTTATAAAAATAATGCCTGTGTGGAGTTTGCAGAAGTATGTTGCCCAATTATATGTGATGGAGAGTCTCATGGTGTTATAGGCCTTATAGCCTTTACAAAAGAACAAGCACAGATTATAGAAAATAACAAGAGTGGACTTATAAACTTTTTATGTAAAATGGCAGACTTGATATCCAATAAACTAAAAGCTCAAATTAAAACGTACGAACTAGAGTTAGAAAAGAAAAAATTAGAGACTTTATTAAACAATATGGATAAAGCTGTTGTGTCCATTGATGTAGATGGTAAGATTGATAAATATAATTCAAAGTTTAAAGAGCTTTTTAATCTAAAGGACAACATAGCTGGAAAAGATATATTCATTGAGCTAGATTTTATAAAGAAACCTTCTATAAATAACTTTAAGAAGGACAAATCATGTAGCTTTTTTTATAGGAGATATGGATGTGATTCAAAGGGAATATATAACATCAATAAAATAGTATTAAAAAATGAACTAAAAGGATATGTTATTGATTTTATAGATAAAAGAGATGCTATAAAAAACTACAACAAGATGAATAAAGACTATAAGATAAAGCTGGAAAATATAATTGGAGAGAGTATAGCTATAAGAAATTCAAAAAAAGAAGCCCTAATGGCTTCTAAATCCACTTCAACAGTACTTATTACTGGTGAAAGTGGAACGGGTAAAGAGCTATTTGCAAGAGCTATACACAACCATAGTAATAGGGTAGATAATCCTTTTATAGCTGTAAACTGTGCGGCGATACCAGATAATTTATTAGAGAGTGAATTATTTGGATATGAAGAAGGTGCTTTTACAGGAGCTAAAAAAGGTGGAAAACTTGGTATGTTTGAAATAGCCCATAAAGGAAGCATATTTTTGGACGAAATAGGAGATATGAGCTTGCATTTACAGTCAAAGTTGTTGAGGGTATTACAAGAAAAAGAGCTCAATAAGATTGGAAGTAAATCAAATGTTCTGATAGATGTAAGAATTATTGCTGCCACAAATAAAGATTTAGAAAAAATGGTTCAAAATGAAACCTTTAGAGAAGATTTATATTATAGATTAAATGTTATACCAATAAAGCTCCCAAGTTTAAGAGAAAGAAAAGATGATATACCACTTATAATAAAGCATATGATTAAGGAATACTCAAAAAAACTAGATAAAAATGTTATCGATATAGACACTAGGGTTGTTGATGCTATGATTGAATATAAGTGGCCAGGCAATATAAGAGAATTGCAGAATATTATTGAATATAGTGTAAATATGTCTTCATCGCCGATAATTACTATGAATGTAATTCCTCAAAAGATTAAAAATACATCGATAGAAGAATTAGAAGTTAGAAGTGATAAGATAATTCCACTAGACGAACTTGAGAAAATCGAGATAATAAAAGCTTTAAATAAATACAAAGATTATAAAAAAGATAAAGAGTTAACAGCTAAGGCACTTGGAATATCAAGAGCTACATTATATAGAAAAATTGAAAAATACAATATAATTTCTTAGTGATATAAAGTGATGTAAGAATATAATAAAAGGTTATATAAAATTTAAATATAAACAAATAGTAATAGTATATAAAGAACAGTGGATGTTTAAGCCTTAAGAATCCAAAAAATAGTAACTACTAAAATAATAATCGTCTCAAAATGATATAGAATCTCATTTTGAGATTTTTTTTTGTCTTTTTGCGAAATTGTCATCCATTTAGCAAGTGAAAAAAATATAAAAGTTTCATCTAAGTAAAAAAAATATATAATTAAAGCTAGTTATTTCAATATATACACAGTATTAAAATAAAAAAAGAGATGAAAATAAGAAATATGGCATATATCTTGCTATAAATATAGATAAGAAATTATTTAATAAAATTATTCAAGTACTAAAATTAAACTTAATTGGGAGGTTTATATATAATGAGAGATATAAGAAAAGAATTAGTGGAAATGTTAAAAGCAGAAGTTAAACCAGCAGTAGGATGTACTGAACCAGTAGCTTTAGCTCTAGCATGTGCAAAGGCAAAAGAATTACTAGGAGAAGAAATAGTAGAAAATCATATGCTAGTTAGCCCTAGTATCTATAAAAATGGTATGTGTGTAGGCATACCAGGAACTGAAAGATTAGGATTAAAAATAGCAGCAGCTCTAGGGATAATAGGAGGACATTCTGAAAACGGATTAAGTGTATTAGAAACTTTAACAAAGGAAGAAGTTAAAATAGCAGAAGACTATATGGACAACACTCCTTTATCAATAACACCTGCGGATACAAAAGAGAAAGTTTTTATAGAAGTTGCATTAAAAGGAGCAAATCATACTTCTAAAGTTAGAATAAGAACTAAACATGATAACTTTACATTCTTAGAAAAAGACGGAGAAGTATTATTGGATAATGAACCAAAAGTATCAGTTTCAAATGCTTCAGCAGAAAAAGTTGAGAGTTTGATGGACACTGTAACTATACAAGAATTAATAAAAAATGTAGAAGGTATTGATTTTAAAGATATAGAGTTTTTACTAGATGGAGTAAAAATGAACGAAGAAATGGCTGAATATGGCTTGAAACAAAAGACTGGAATTGGTGTTGGATACGGAATTAAAAAGTCTATGGAAGAAGGTCTTTTAGGTAATGATGTTATAAACTATGCAATGATGTTAACTGCTGGAGCTTCAGATGCAAGAATGGCAGGAGTAAAAATGCCTGTTATGAGTTCAAATGGTAGTGGAAATCATGGATTAACAGCAATTCTTCCAATAGTTGCTTACAATAAAAAGTTCCCACAATCTGATGAAAGATTAGCAAAAGCTTTGGCTATATCTCATTTAGTAACTGGTTATATTAAGAATTATACAGGTAGATTATCTGCTGTATGTGGCTGTGGAGTTGCAGCATCTACTGGAGCAACTGCTGGTATATCTTGGCTTATGGATGGAAGTGAAAAACAAATAGAAGGTGCAATAGAAAATATGATAGCTGACTTAAGTGGAATGATATGTGATGGAGCAAAAGCTGGTTGTGCATTAAAATTATCATCTGCTGCATCTGCTGCAATACAAAGTGCTATAATAGCTAAGCAAGACTGTTTTGTACCACCATTAAATGGTATAGTTGGTTCAAGTGTTGAGCAAAGTATACAAAACTTAGGAAGAGTAAGTGATAAAGGTATGTCTATAACAGATGAGATAATATTAAATGTAATGAATGATATGAATAAAGTTGACTAATTTACAATATTTCTTATATTGCAATATATAATGAAAGTAATATAAATAAATTTAATTAGTGCCCCTAATAAATTATGATTATATATAAATGGGAAAAACTTGCTAGTGCAAGTTTTTTCTTTTTTGTCTAAAATATATAGTATATGATTTAGTAGGGATATATGATTTACTTAAAATAGATAATATCTTGTTAATAATTGTTGAATATACTTAAAAACTCAATAATATTGGCTAATATTGAATAAGAGTATTGAAAAAGTGAGCAATCTCTTATAAAATTAAGAAGGATTATTACAATTGGAGGTCTTTTTATGGATATAGAAACAAAAAAATGGGAAGTATTGTATTCAGAAGAAAAAATTAATGATAAATTAAAAGAATTAGGAGCAATTATAGAGAAGGACTACAAAGATAAAAATCTTATGATTGTGTCTCTATTAAAAGGAAGTTTTATATTTTGTGCAGATTTAGTTAGAAATATAAATTTACCTCTTAGAGTTAATTTTATGACTACTTCTAGTTATGGAAATAGTGAAGAGAGTACTGGAACGGTTAAAGTTGTTTCAGATGTAACTACTGATATAAAAGGCTATGATGTATTAGTTGTAGACGATATTACTGACTCTGCCTTAACTATGGATTTTGTTTTAAAGCATCTAAAAGCTAAAAATCCTGCTAGTTTAAAATGTTGTGTACTTTTAGACAAGCCAAGCAGAAGAAAGGTTGATTTAGTACCAGATTATTGTGGGTTTGCGATAGAAGACAAATTCGTAGTAGGATATGGATTTGATTTTGAAGATTACTATAGAAATGTTCCTTATATATTTAATGTAACTGATGAAGATAGATAAGCAATTATTTAATTTTATAGGTACCTCAATATGATTTTTATGAATCATATTGAGGTACCTTTTGTTTGAGACATCTTTTATTTGGGATATCTTTTTATGTAGACTATTTAATATAAGTGGCATATTTCTGTCACTGTTTTGTGTACATAACCTTCTATTTTTTCTGTGTTTTATATATCCAATCTTATATCCCGTCTGTGTCTATCAGATATAAAAAGATTACTTAATGACATAATTACTGGAAATATTATAAAGCATATAATTGATATTTCAGGTAAAATTGTTGAAAGTGCAAATATAGCAATCAAGTATAGGAAAAAAATAAACATGTGAAGTAAAGAAAGTTTTTCTCTTCCTTGCCCTATTTCTCTGATGATATTATCTTTTTTATTTTCTTTTAAGAGAGTTAAAAATAATACTCTTATTCCAAAATCATTTAATAAATATACTATTGCATACCCAAGAGCAGGTATAATATTGTATTACTTTTCGTAAAGAACATTTTTAAGGTACATAAACAATGTGTATTCTTTATTGTTTATAATAAGAGTGAAGAATTTATACTTTCATTATGCTTGTATTAATTTCTTCAGAAGCTTATTTTCATTTTGATTATATAATAAGGTACCTTTTTATTTTGAGATTGATTTGAACTTATCTTGTATTTGTATCAAGTTATAAGTTTAATATAGTAAACTTGTTTTTGATAGTTTTATCCAAGTTTTGATTCTGTGTTTGGGGATATTAAAAAAAATTTTAAAAATTTGATAGGAAATACGATTTTTAATTGTATTAGTAGTTGTAGAAGCTTTTACAAAGGAGGAGTTAACTTGGAGGATAAATTAATAATTAAAAATATAATAAAGAAAAAAGAAAAGGGCATGGAGATGCTTATAGATGAGTATGGGAATTTTATAGCATCTATAGTTAGAAGAACTCTTATGGATGCTAAAATTTATGAGGAAGAATGTGTTGATGATGTGCTTTTGTCAATTTGGAATAACATAGAAAAATTTGATAATGAAAAAAACTCTTTTAAAAACTGGATAGGTTCTATTTCTAAATACAGAGCGATTAATTATAGGAAAAAGTATATAAGTAGTAATACTTATTTAAATATAGAACATGAAGAAATACCATATATAGATAAAGAGTTGGATATGAGAGAAATTGAAGAGGAAATAAATGACCTTATAAGCACATTAAATGATAAGGATGCAGAAATCTTTAGAAGGTATTATTTAGAAGACATATCACTAAAAGATATAGCTATACAAAATGAAACCACTGTTGAAAATTTACATAATAGATTATCAAGAGGACGAAAGAAGTTGAGATTGCATTTAAATAAAAAGAAAGCTTAGAGATAATAGATAAGATAATTAAGGATTTAAATATAGAAAATATAGAATAAAAGGAGAGTTTTTATGAAAGATAAATTTGATTTATTTAATGAAACAAATATAGATATAGAAAAATACGATGATGTTGTATTAAGTAATGAAGAAAAGGATGAAATGAAGAAGAGAATGAAATCTAAGATTCAATATAGTAAAAAGAATAATTTTAAGAGATATGCTTTAGTAGGAGGATTATCAGTAGTTATTTTAGGTTCGACTGCGTTTACTAATGAAACTACCTTAGCATATATGCAACATCTTGGAAAGCAAATAGAATATTTCTTTAATAAAGATACTGAAGAACTTAAACCTTATAAAAATATTGTAGATGAGGTTGCTACAGATAAAGGAATAGATATAAAGTTAAATGAGATTATGCTTGGTGATGGAGAATTATTTCTCAATATAAGTGTGGATGATAGCAAACTTGATAAAGATGCTTTGGGATTAAAGAAACAAGGAGGATTCTTAGGAATTGATGATATCAAAATAAAGGTTGGAGATATGAACTTTGTTTCAATAACAGGACCTTCTACATCAGAAAAAAATAAAGATGGTACTACTAATATGGTTATGACTTGTAAGCTTGATAATCTGGATAAAGATGGAGATGGAAAAGGTGATGTCGAAAATTTTGACTTATTAAAAAATGTAGATTTAAATAAAGACTATGATATAAACATAAGTATAAATAAAGTTGAATATGAGCTAAATAAGGATATAAAAACATCAAAAGAGATAGAGATAGGAAATATGGGAGGAGTAGAGGGTGAACACCTAAATGGATATCTTAGTGGAAATTGGGAATTTAATACAAGTATAAATGGTTCAAATATAGTCAAAGATACAAGAATTTATAATGTAGATAAAAGTGTAAAATTAAAAAATAAAAATATCGATGTTGATTTAGTCTTAAAAGAAGTAAGGGTTTCTCCTACGAAAATTAGAGTGATTTACGGATTTAAAACTAATAAATATAATTTTAATAAAGGTGATGATACACCAAAGATACTTGAGTTTGGACTTAAAGATGGAAGAGGAAAAGATTTAGAATTACTTAGTGGCGCAGGAGGTTATAACTTAAGTTACTCTAAGGGTAATTATATTGAATCTTCTCTAGAGTATGAAATTAAGAAAGATGTTAAAAAACTAAAAGTAACTCCAATAATAGAAGATTGGAGTAAAGAAATTAATAATATAACAGAATTTAAAAACCAAAGTATAGATGTTGATATAAGTAAATAGATGTATTATCACATAATAAATTGTCGATTCATACAATATATAGAGCAATGCTAGATATTTATCTAGTATTGCTCTAATTTTAAAAAGGGAGGATTTATTATATGGATGATTACAAAGACAATTCAGGTTCAAGTTTATATCAAGATGTAGGACCAACGGGACCAACAGGACCAATCGGTCCGACGGGTCCTAAAGGAGCAACGGGAGCGACAGGAGCAAATGGAATAACAGGTTCAACAGGAAATACCGGAGCAACAGGAGCAAATGGAATAACAGGTCCAACAGGAAATACTGGAGCGACAGGAGCAAATGGTGTAACAGGTTCTACAGGTCCTAAAGGGGCAACCGGAGCAACAGGAGCAAATGGAATAACAGGTCCAACAGGAAATACCGGAGCAACAGGAGCAAATGGAATAACAGGTCCAACAGGTCCTAGAGGAGTAACAGGAGTAAATGGAGCAACAGGTTCTACAGGCCCAACAGGAAATGCTGGAGCAACAGGAGCAAATGGGATAACAGGTCCAACAGGGAATACTGGAGCAGATGGAATAACAGGGCCAACAGGTCCTAGAGGGGCAACAGGAAATACAGGAGCAAATGGAATAACAGGGCCAACAGGAAATACAGGAGCGACAGGAGCAAATGGAATAACAGGCCCAACAGGAAATACAGGTTCAACAGGAGTGACAGGTTCTACAGGAAATACTGGAGCAACAGGAGTAGATGGAGCAACAGGTTCTACAGGACCAATAGGAGCAACAGGGGCGACAGGAGCAGATGGAGAAGTAGGTCCAACCGGAGCAGTGGGAGCAACAGGAGTAGATGGAGAGGCAGGTCCAACCGGAGCAGTAGGAGCAACAGGGGCAACAGGAGCAGATGGAAAGACAGGTCCAACAGGTCCAACCGGAGCAACCGGAGCAGACGGAGAAGTAGGAGCAACCGGAGCGGTAGGAGCAACAGGTCCAGATGGAAAGACAGGAGCAACAGGAGCAGTAGGGGCAACCGGAGCAACAGGAGCAGATGGAGAGATAGGTCCAACAGGAGCAGTAGGAGCAACAGGAGCAAATGGAGCAACAGGCCCAACAGGAGCAGTAGGAGCAACAGGAGCAATAGGAGCAACAGGAGTAGCAGGAGCAACAGGCCCAACAGGAGCAAATGGAGAAATAGGTCCAACAGGTCCAACAGGCCCAACAGGAGCAGATGGAAAGATAGGTCCAACAGGAGCAGTAGGAGCAACAGGAGCAACAGGAGTAGCAGGAACAATAGGTCCAACAGGAGCGACAGGAGTAGCAGGAACAATAGGTCCAACAGGTCCAACAGGAGCAACAGGGGCTAATGGAATAACGGGTCCAACAGGAGCAACAGGAGCTGCAGGAACGTTAGCATCAAATAATGCACAATTTATAGTTTCATCTCCAAGTTTAATAAATAATTCAGTAGTGACATTTAATTCATCATTTGTAAATGGAACAAATATAACTTTACCAACAAGTAGTACTATAAACCTTGCAGTTGGAGGTATATATAATGTATCCTTTGGTGTACGTGCCACACTTTCACTTGCAGGATTTATGGCAATTACTACTAACTTTAATGGCACAGCTCAAACTAACTTTGTCGCAAAAGCAGTAAATACCCTTACTTCATCAGATGTAAGCGTAGGGTTAGATTTCTTAGTTGATGCTAGAGCAGCAGCTGTTACTTTGAGTTTTACATTTAATTCAGGCACAACAGGTACTTCACCATCTGGATTTGTTTCAGTATATAGAATACAATAATTAACTTGATAGTTAAAGGATGGAAGTTATAAAAATCAAATGATAAAATTATATATGTTAATAACTAGAACAATAATCAAAAAATATGTTTTCATATAAGATAAAAATATAGATAAGATAAACTTTTAACAGATATATTAAAATCTCAATCTATTAGATATTCAAATTGATAAGTCCTAATATCTAAGTAGATTGAGATTTATTATGTATAAAGCAGATTAGTATTTATTACATATAAAAATATATAAAATTATCCTAGTATATCTGCCATTTTATAAAGTCCAGATTGTTTACTAACTAAAAATTTAGCTGCAACAATAGAACCATCTGCAAAGACTTCATCAGATTGAGAGTGATGACTTAATGTAAGGACTTCATTATCTCCTGCAAATATAACATCATGGTCACTTATTATATTTCCACCCCTTATAGAGTGGATTCCAATTTCATTTGTCTTTCTTTTGCAATCTCTACCATATCTTCCATGTTTATTTTCACTTTCAGGTAAGACCTCTTTAATTGCATTGGCTATCATATTAGCAGTACCACTAGGGGCATCTTCTTTTCTGTTATGATGTTTTTCTATGATTTCAATATCAAAACCTTCTAACATTTTTGATGCATCTTTAACTAATTTTATTAAAATATTTACACCAAGAGATGTATTTGAGGATAATAATATCGGAATATTTTTTGATGCTTTTTCTATTTCATTTAATTCATCCTCATCATATCCAGTAGTAGCTAATACTACAGGTGTATTATTTTTTAGTGCATATGATAGGATTGGAGCTAAGGTTTCATGATGTGAGAAATCTATTATAACATCTGCTTTTTCCGTTACATCAGTCATTGTCTTATAAAGTTTCGTATCGCCATGATAAGTATTTTCATCAGCAGACCTAGCTACACCACAAACCAACTCTAATTCACTATCTTTTTTTACACATTCTGCTAACACTCTTCCCATTGTTCCATTATAACCACTAATTATGACTTTTAACATAAAATCCTCCTATGAAATTAATAAAATTTTGTTATATTTCTATAAGTTTATTTTATCACTAATATAATTTATAGAAAATAATATTAGTGATAATAAACTTATAATTTACTGGATATTAAAAAAATTGTATTCAGATTTAATATATATTTAAATACAAGTTCATATCTAATAAAGTTTGCTTACAAATCAGTATTAGTATATTAAAATAACTAAGGATGTGTCTTTAAAAATATATAAATATAGAGTATTAATTTTAAACTCAACAATTTGAGCATTAAAAGTGATATTATTAAATTAGAAGTATCTTAACTTAATATAAAAAGATGGGAGAGGTGACTATGTTAAAAGAAGAAAAAACTTATCAAGAAAAGGATGCTAAAGTATTTAATGGAGTAGTAGCTTTGATAATGATTATCTTGTTTTTAATAGTTTCAATAGCTGTTATGGTTTTTGGAATAATAAAACTTGACAATGGGTTCACTGGAATAGGTTCGTTTATGTTAGTTTTAAGTATTTTGTTTATAGTGATAGATTTTATACTGTGCTTTGGACTAAAAATGATTAATCCAAAAGAAGCTATTGTTCTAGTTTTATTTGGGAACTACTATGGAACTATAAAAAAAGAAGGATACTATTGGGTAAATCCATTTTGTTCAGCGGTAAATCCAACATCATCAGGAATTAATGTATCAAAATCTTCGTCTACTGAAAAAGTAGATATATCCTCTAATCCAAGAGGAAAGAAAGTATCTTTAAAAACAATGACTCTTAATAATGAAAAACAAAAAGTTAATGACTTATTAGGAAATCCTATTATAATAGGTGTTGTTGTAATTTGGAAAGTTATAGATGCAACTAAAGCTGTATTTAATGTTGATAATTATAATACTTTTTTATCAATTCAATGTGATTCAACTATTCGTAATGTTTCAAGACTTTATCCATATGATGTGTCTGAAGATGGTGATGAAAAATCTCTTCGTGGTAGTAGTCAGGAAATAGCAGATAAATTACAAAAAGAATTACAATCTAGGGTAGATATTGCAGGGATTGAAGTATGTGAAGTAAGAATTACTCACCTTTCTTATGCACCAGAGATTGCAGCAGCTATGTTACAACGTCAACAAGCAGAAGCTATAATAGCAGCACGTAAAAAGATTGTTGAAGGGGCTGTAAGTATGGTAGAGATGGCATTAACTAATTTAAGTGAGAATAATGTTGTGACTTTAGATGAGGAACGTAAAGCAGCTATGGTAAGCAATTTATTGGTTGTTCTTTGTGGTAATAAAGATGCACAACCAGTAGTAAACAGTAGTTCAATTTATTAGGATATAAGCAATACCATTAAATTAAGAATGTTTAAATTGCATGCAAGTAAACTAGTAAATTAAGGGTATTTAACAAAGATAAATTAAATAGCTATAAAAAGAGAGTGTCTCTAATGAATTAAATTCATATAGAGACACCTTTTAATTAATAATAATATTATCTAATTAGTCTAAATGTCTAAGGTCTTCCATAAGTTTAGTCTTGTCAGCCGTTTTTTCGTCTTTCATTTTTATAACTTTAGCAGGAGAACCAGCAACAACAGCACCAGCTTCTACGTCAGTAGTTACAACAGCACCAGCTGCAACAACAGCACCTTTACCGATTCTAACACCTTCAAGAACAACTGCATTAGCTCCTATTAAAACATCATCTTCAACTATAACAGGAGTAGCAGAAGGTGGCTCTAAAACACCAGCAACAACAGCACCAGCACCTAAATGAACATTTTTACCAAGAGTACCTCTAGCACCAATAACAGCATTCATATCTACCATAGAACCTTCACCAATAACAGCTCCTATATTTATAACAGCTCCCATCATTACAACAGCATTTTTTTCTATAGTAACCATGTCTCTTATTATTGCACCTGGTTC
Source organism: Clostridioides sp. ZZV15-6598 (assembly GCF_020657705.1). Taxonomy (NCBI): domain Bacteria; kingdom Bacillati; phylum Bacillota; class Clostridia; order Peptostreptococcales; family Peptostreptococcaceae; genus Clostridioides; species Clostridioides sp. ZZV15-6598. Next base: position 36,560 of record NZ_JAGWCS010000014.1, read on the forward strand.
GATTCTTGCGTGTTCACTTAAAGTATTTTTTAGAGGAATGGCAGAATTTCTTCTATCATATTCTACATGAGTATCTGTTATATCGTTACCATGTTTATCTAATACTTCCATTATATCTTCATAGTCACCTACAAATACATAAGAACCATTGTTTCCAAATACTTTAAATTTATCAGTTGATTGGAAATGTAAAGAGTTAGTATTTACATATACTTTAACAGGTGTTTTCTTTTTAACTTCTTTTATATATCTTGCTATTTCATAAGCATCGTTTAAATTTACCATTTGTTAATTCTCCTTGTATTTCATTATATTTCTTTTATTATATACTCATATATACTAATTTATCAACCTTAGTATATACTTACTATCCTAACATGCTATCCATGTTATAAAATCCTGGTTTTTGTTTAACTAAGTATTTAGCAGCAGCTATAGAACCACTTGCAAAAATACCACGAGATTGGGCTTGATGACTTATTGTAAGGACTTCGTTATCTCCAGCAAATAGAGCATCATGTTCACCAACAATATTTCCACCTCTTATAGCATGTATACCAACCTCATTTGGTTGTCTTTTTGCACTACGCCCATATCTACCATAATTATTTTCAACACTTGGTAAAACCTCTTTTATAGCGTTAGCAATCATAACAGCTGTACCACTTGGGGCATCTACTTTTCTGTTGTGATGTTTTTCTATTATTTCTATATCGAAACCTTCTAATAATTTAGCTGCATCTTTAACCAATTTCACTAATACATTTACACCAAGAGACATATTATATGATTGGAATACAGGAATAACTTTAGCCGCTTCATGTATTCTATTAATTTCTTCATCATTATATCCAGTAGTGGCAATTACTAAAGGAGTTTTAGTTTTTAAAACGTAAGATAAAATATTGTCTAAATTAGAGTGATGAGAAAAATCTATAACTACATCAGCTTCTTCAACTATAGTATTCATATCTTCATAAATTTTAAGATTGCCTTCACAGCTATCCATACCTCTAGCTGCAACGCAAACTAATTCTAGTTCACTATCATCTCTTATAGTATCGGCTAAAATCTTGCCCATTTTTCCATCATAACCAGTTGCTATAACTTTTAACATAATTTCCTCCTATGATTAAGGGCTAACTTTTGACCAAACTTAGTTTTTTACCATGCATTAATTTGTACTATGCATTAACTTTTAGTCCAAAGTTAACTAATTCTTTCTTTAATACCTCTAAGTTCGCTGGGTCCATTTCTGCTAGAGGAAGTCTTAAATCTCCAACATTGAATCCTAATAAATTCATTGCAGTCTTAACTGGTATAGGATTTACTTCTATAAATAAAGCTGCGATTAAAGCATCCATACCAAGTTGTAATTTTCTAGAACCTTCTATATCACCTTCAAAGAATTTAGCCACTAAATCGTGTGTTTCTTGAGGGCAAACATTAGCAAGTACTGATATAACTCCTTGACCTCCTAAAGACAATAAAGGAAGTATAGTATCATCATTACCAGAGTAGATAGCAAAGTCATCTGGAACTAAGCTAGCTATTTCTGCAACTTGTCCTAAGTCCCCACTAGCTTCTTTTACAGCAACTATATTATCTATTTTAGCAAGTTCAACTATAAGACTAGGGCTTATATTAACACAAGTTCTTCCAGGCACATTGTAAAGTATAATTGGAAGCTTAACACTGTTAGCGATTGTTTCAAAATGACGTTTAAGTCCAGCTTTATTGGCTTTATTGTAATAAGGAGTTATTATTAATAGAGCATCTACTCCTAATTTTTCGGCTTCTTGGCTTAAATTAACTGAGTGCATAGTATCATTAGAACCACTTCCTGCTATAACAGGAACTCTTTTATTAACTTTTTCAACAACATACTTAATAGTAGCAAGTTGTTCTTCATCAGTCATAGTATTAGCTTCACCAGTAGTACCACAAGCTACTATAGCATCAGTACCATTAGCGATTTGGTATTCAACCAATTCACCTAATTTGTCGAAATCAACTTTGCTATCCTTTGTAAATGGAGTAACTAGAGCAACAGCAGAACCTTTAAATATCATAAAAAATCAATCCCCTCTTTTTTAGTTTTGTGTTTTATATTACAGTTACTTCTAATGCTTATTTTTACTTATTATTAATATTTTACAAAATCATATATTTATACAAATTTGTATACTATACTAAATCATATGATATAGCCATTTCAGCTATTTGGATTGCATTAGTTGCAGCACCTTTTCTTATATTGTCAGCAACAACCCAAAGGTTTACACCATTATCAACACTAAAGTCTCTTCTAATTCTTCCAACAAACACTTCATCTCTATCATCAAATTCTACAGCAGTTGGATATTCATTTTTAGCAGGATTATCAACTACTACAACTCCTGGAGCTTCTTCAAGTGTTTTTACTAAATCTTCTAGTTCAAATGGATTATTAAACTCAATATTTATAGATTCACTATGACCATTCTTTACTGGCACTCTTACAGTAGTTGCAGTTATTTTTAAGTCGTAGTTATCAAGTATTTTCATAGTTTCGTTTACCATTTTCATTTCTTCCTTAGTATATCCATTTTCAGTAAATGAATCTATATGAGGAAGACAGTTATAAGAAATTTGATGTGGATAGAATCCAGTAGGATTACCAGTCATTCCTTTTTCTAAATCTTCAACCCCTTTAACACCAGAACCAGATACAGCTTGGTAAGTAGAGTAAACTACTCTCTTAATTTTGTATTTGTCATCAAGAGGTTTAAGAGGAACCATAGCTTGTATAGTAGAGCAGTTTGGATTAGCTATTATACCTTTATGTTTTTTTATAGCTTCTGGATTTACCTCAGGAACAACTAAAGGAACATCTGGATTCATTCTCCATTGACTAGAGTTATCTACTACTAAGATTCCATTTGATGCAGCTATTGGAGCATATTTTTCACTAATGCTTCCTCCAGCAGAGAATAACGCTATTTGTATTCCTCTATCAGTGAATGAAGTTTCTTTTAATTCTTCTACTATATATTCTTTACCACAAAACATTACTTTAGAACCAGCAGATTTAGAAGAAGAGAATAAAAATAGATTTTCTATTGGAAAATTTCTTTCTTCTAATACTTTTAAAAATGTTCTACCTACCATTCCAGTAGCACCAACTATTGCCACATTTACTTTTTTCATATTAAATTCACCCCAATTTTTAATTATTAAAACATTATTTAAATTTAGTTATACAAGTAAGATATGTTAATATTTTTATATATTTAAAAACTTTAGTATTATATTAACAACTTTAATTATATACAAAAAACGTACAAAGGTATACTTTGTACGTCTAGTTTATCACTCAAAGTAAACCTTGTAGCTCACCACCTACATAAATAAGTGACAGTATTACACATCTTATGTGTAATCCCAGAAAATATTATTGCAAGAAACATTTTCTTCGGCTATAAATCCTTTTTCCAATCATTAACACTTGCCAGCTCCTATTGGATACTCTTATTTACAGCTACCTCTACCCTAGGTTAATAGGATATTAAAATTTGATTATTCTAATAATAATACATATTTTAGAAAAAATCAACTTATTTATAGAAATATTGCTAAAATTTAAATCCAAAATTTGTCAATTCTTGTTTTAAAACATTAAGATTAGCTTCTTCCATTTCAGCTAAAGGAAGTCTTAAATCTCCAACATTAAAACCTAAAATATTCATAGCAGTTTTAACTGGAACTGGATTTACTTCTATAAATAAGGCATCAATTAAAGTATCCATATCAAGTTGTAATTTTTTAGAGCCTTCAATGTCACCTTCAAAGAATTTAGTTACTAAATCATGAGTTTCTTTAGGACAGATATTAGCAAGTACAGAGATAACACCACTTCCTCCTAATGATAATAGAGGTAATATAGTATCATCATTACCGGAGTATATAGCGAAGTCTTCAGGTACTAATTTAGCTATTTCTGCAACCTGAGCTAAATCTCCACTAGCTTCTTTTACAGCAACTATATTATCTATTTTAGCAAGCTCAGCCACAACTGATGGCTTTATATTTACCTTAGTTCTTCCTGGTACATTATATAAAATAATTGGTAATTTAACGCTTTTTGCTATTGTTTCAAAGTGAAGTTTAAGACCTCTTTCATTAGTCTTATTATAGTAAGGAGTTATGATTAAAAGACCATCCACTCCTAATTTTTCAGCTTCTTGGCTCATGTGAACAGACAACATAGTATTGTTTGAACCAGTACCTGCTATAACTGGTATTCTCTTATTGACTTTTTCAACTGTATATTTTATTACAGCAAAAATCTCAGATTCACTCATAGTAGTAGCTTCACCTGTTGTTCCACAAACAACTAATGCATCTGTGTCATTTTCAATATGGTATTCGATTAATTCACCTAACTTTTCAAAGTTGACATTGTTATCCTCCGTAAATGGGGTAACTAAAGCAACAGCAGAACCTTTAAATAACATATAATCAAATCTCCTTTTTTATTTAAATTTAATTTTTTAAGTACAATAATAATTATAGTACAAATTAATTAATTTTAATAGGCATAGTTAATATCTTAACTGTATAAAGTAAGATATTTATATTATATTAATATTAAAAAAATTTTAAATAAATGTTTTATTCTCAAAATATACATATTAATTTAATAAAATATACCAAAATGGAAATAAAAAATAAATTTTATGCGAATTTAATAACTAATAATTAATATATTTAGGTTATAATAAATATGTGCGTAAAAATAAATAATAAGCATTAACATAGAAAATTTAGGAGGAATAATATGGATACTTTAAAGGAACTTTTTAAAATAGGAAGTGGACCTTCAAGTTCTCATACTATGGGGCCACAAAGAGCTGCGGAAAGATTCAAAAATGAAAATCCAGATGCAGAAAGCTTTAGAGCAATATTATATGGTAGTTTAGCTGCTACAGGAAAAGGTCACTTAACAGATTATATAATTGAAAAAACTATAGCACCAAAGAAAGTTGAAATCGTTTGGGAAGAAGATATAATAAAAGATTTTCATCCAAATGGAATGAAGTTTGAAGCTTTAGATAAAGATGGAAATGTGACAGCTGAATGGACTGTATATTCTGTTGGTGGAGGAACTATAGCAGAAGAAGGTCAAAGAAACAGTAAAAGCAATAGTATATATCACCTAGACACTATGGATGAAATAGTGAAATGGTGTAAGGAAAATAATAAAACTTTAGTTGATTTTGTGTTAGAATGTGAACCATCTGATATAAAAGACTATATAAAAACTATAAGAGATGCTATGAGAAAATCTATTGATGATGGACTAAGCACAGATGAAGTAATACCAGGTAAATTATTATTAAAAAGAAGAGCAAATAATTTTTATAAAGCATACCAAGAAGATAAAAGTTTTTCAACGCTTGTATATGCATATGCACTAGCAGCTTCAGAGCAAAATGCTTCTGGTAATATAATAGTTACAGCACCAACTTGTGGTTCTGCTGGAGTAATACCAGGAATATTCTTTGCAATGCAAGATTTCTATAAATACGATGATGAAAAAATAATTGAAGCATTACTTGTAGCTGGAATAATTGGAAATATAATAAAAACTAATGCATCAATATCTGGTGCAGAAGTAGGATGTCAAGGTGAAGTCGGTGCAGCTTGTTCAATGGCAGCAGCGGCAGTAGCGTATTTAAAGGGTGGTACTATAGACCATATTGAATATGCAGCAGAAATAGCACTTGAACATCATCTAGGAATGACTTGTGACCCTGTATATGGATATGTTCAAATTCCATGTATAGAAAGAAATGCAATGGCAGCTCAAAGAGCTTATGATGCAGCTAAGTATGCATTATTAACTGATGGCTCACATTCTGTCTCCTTGGACCAAGTCGTTGAAACAATGAAAGAAACTGGGATTGATATGATGGATAAATACAAAGAAACTGCAAAAGGTGGACTTGCTAAACACTTCTTCTCTTGCTAAAATTAAAAATTTTTCAATAATAATTCCCCTGTTTTGATTTATGAAACAGGGGAATTATTATTAATGGTGAATTATTTAATAATGCAAAATATTTTTATATTCAATTTAGTTTTTTATTTTTAAATATGAAAGTATATTATATAATATTTTAATTATAAGAGATATAGAAATATTTTTATAATAAATTATAATTTGGAGGAGATTACATGAGAGAGGCATCGTATTTACAAGAACAACTTTATAAGCATAGGAATGCATTAAATCCTATTGCAGAAATTGGAAGAAAAGAGTATAAGACTTCAAAATATATAAGGGATTATCTGGATAAAATAGGAGTTGAATATGAAGTTTACTTAGAAACAGGAATAGTAGGTGTGATAGAAGGTAAAAAACCAAGAAAAGATATAGCTTTTAGAGCTGATATAGATGGTCTTCGTAGTGAAGAAGGTGTAAAACACTTATGTGGTCATGATGGACATGCTACTATATTACTTGGATTAATTGAGTATTTAAATGATAATAAAGAAAATTTAAATGATAATGTTGTATTTATATTCCAACCAGCAGAAGAAGGGCCGGGGGGAGCAAAAGCATTGATAGATGCAGGTGTGCTTAAAAAATACAATGTGGATGAGATATATGGGCTTCATATATACCCAGAATTACCAGAAGGTTATGTAGGCACAAGAGAAGGATACTTCATGGCTCAAATAGGAGATATTGATATAGAAATAGTGTCTAAAAGTGGACATGGAGCTATGCCACAAAATGGAATTGATGGTATAGTGATAGCTTCAAACTTTATAAGTTCACTTCAAACTATAGTATCAAGAAATATAAGCCCAATAGACAATGCAGTTTTGACTATAGGTAGAATTGAAGGTGGAGCTAGAAGAAATATAATAGCTGAGAATATAAAGATGGAAGGGACTATTAGATGTTTTAGTCCAGAAGTGTATGAGAGAATGAAACTTAGAGTTAAAGAACTTGCTAGAGGCTTTGAATTGTCTTATAACTGTAAGGTAAATATAAATATTATGGATGATTATATAGCTGTTAAAAATGATAAGGACTTGTATAAAGAGTTTGTAGAAGCTGTTGGAAAGGATACAGCTATAGAATTAGACCCACTTATGATATCAGAAGATTTCTCTTATTATCAAAAAGAAGTTCCAGGGCTGTTCTTTATGTTGGGCTCAAGAAATGAGGAGAAAGGATTTGTAAATGGGCTTCATAATATAAACTTTAATTTTGATGAAAAAATATGTGTAGATGCACTAAATGTTTATGCAAAATTATTAAAATATAAAAAGGCTATAGATTAAGAAAAAATAATTTTAAAAAGTCATAAATTTAAAATATTTAAATTTAAAGCTATGATAAATACCCCTTACTTATTTGTATAAATTTCTTTTAATTGACAAAAATACAAATAAGAAGGGGTGATTTTTTTGAAAGAAAATATGAAAAGAGAAAAGAAGATAACTAATAGCAAGAATACTAAAATATTGACAAATGATGATATAATGAAATATGAGATAGCCTCAGAACTAGGTCTTATGGATAAAGTTGGAGAACGTGGATGGGCAGGGCTTACAGCTAAAGAAGCTGGAAGAATTGGAGGTATGCTTACATCACGTAAAAAGAGGCTAAGAAAGATTGTGGAGGAGCAGAATAAAAAGGATGAGTCAATATAGTGATTTTGCGTTTGTATATGATGAACTTATGAATGAAGTGGATTATGATGGATGGGTTAAATATATAGAAGATATAATAGATACTGAAGGTGTAAAAGTAAAAAATATATTGGAATTAGCATGTGGTACAGGTAATCTCACAATTCCATTAACTAAAAAGGACTATGATATAGCTGGGATTGATATATCTGATGAAATGCTTAGTGTAGCAAGAGAAAAGGCAGAAAGAGAAGGCGTAGAGTTAGTATTACTTCAGCAAGATATAGCAGAGCTTGACTTTGATATATCCGATTTGGATTGTGTACTTTGTGCCTGTGATGGATTTAATTATATAACTTATGATGATGATTTAGAAAATGTATTTTCAAAAACATATGAATTATTAAAAAAAGATGGAATCTTTATATTTGATATAAGTTCATTTTATAAATTAGCCAATATATTAGGAAATAATATGTATGGAGAAAATAGAGAAGATATAGCTTATATGTGGCAAAATTACTTTGATGATGAAGAAAATTTGATTGAAATGGAACTTACATTTTTCATTAAAGATGAAGATGGAAAGTTTGAAAGATTTGAAGAAGTACATCAACAAAGGGCGTATACTGAGGATGAAATAGTTGATATGCTTAAGGAATCTGGATTTAGGGATATAAAATCTTATGGAGATTTTACATTTGAAAAACCTAATGAAGAAAGTCAAAGAATATTCTTTGTATGTAAAAAATAAAGATTTTCTTATTGTGTACAAAAAGAAGTGTTATTAATATAAAATATTATTGATGAAGATATAAAATGTTATTGGTAAAAATAAAAGAGGTAAAGTTTTTTGTATTAAAAATTAAAGTAATTTAAAATAGTAAGATAGAAAAAAGTAATGATATAGAAAAATAGTATGATTAACAAAATGTGGAGGAATACAAATGAAAGATTATGTACTAAGAGCGACATCAGGAAATGGTCAAGTTAGAGCATTTGTTGCAACTACTAGAAATACAGTAGAAGAAGCTAGAAGATTACATGAAACTACAAAAGTAGCAACAGCAGCACTTGGTAGAACATTAACAGCAACATCTATAATGGGATTGATGATGAAAAATGACAGTGATAAATTGACTGTAATAATAAAAGGTGGTGGACCAATTGGAACTATCATCGCAACAGCAAATTCTAAGGGAATAGTAAAAGGATATGTAGGAAATCCTCATGTAGAAGTTGACGATTATCCAAATGGAAAGCTGAATGTTGCAGCAGCAGTGGGTACAGAAGGTGTTGTAAAAGTTATTAAAGACTTAGGTCTTAGAGAGCCATACAATGGAACTTATCCATTAGTAAGTGGAGAAATTGCAGAAGACTTTACTTATTACTTTGCAGTGTCAGAACAAACTCCATCAGTGGTAGCTTTAGGTGTTCTTACAAAAGATGATGAAGTCGAGTTTGCTGGAGGTTTTATAGTTCAATTAATGCCAGATGCAGAAGAAGAAACTATCGCAAAATTAGAAGAAAATGTAGCTAAATTACCTTCAATAACTAATATGTTAAAGGAAGGAAACTTGCCAGAAGATATATTAAATAGAGTTTTAGATGGTTTAGAGCCTAAAGTACTTGATACTTGTGAAGTTGGATTTGAGTGTGAGTGTTCAAAGGAAAGAGTAAAAACTGCTTTAGTGGCAATAGGTAAAAAATCTTTGGCTCAAATAATAGAAGAAGATAAGCAGGCAGAAGTTGGATGTCAGTTCTGTAATGAGAAATATATGTATAGTGAAGAAGAATTGCTTGAAATTTTAAAGGAAATGTAGAACAAAAGGAATGTGGAATATTAAAATAGTAGCATTAATAGTGGAATATTAAAGTATTAGTATTAATATAGAAATTGAAATATAATTCATTAAAAATAAGAGTTATATGTTAAGATATGTTGAGAAAGAAATCTAAGATATGCTGAGAAAGACAAACTTAATAAATTTTAAGAATTAAAGGGCTTTCTAATCGTAGTATTTGTAATATTGCGATTGGAGAGCTTTTTTAGTTCATTGTGGCTTGTGTCAAAGATTGTATAAAGCTACAAATTATTGTAAAATAATTTGTATATTTTAACCTATTTACAACAAAAATTTATAAGATATTTGAATTGATAAAAAGGAGAAAATTTTAAAAATGAAAAATAAAAAAAAGTACATAGTCATAAGTATATTAATACTATTTATGATATTTTTAATGGCTATTAACCTTAATGGTAAACTCGAAACACCTATTCCACGGAGCAATAGCAGAAAATTTAAATCTAATGCTGTATTTTACCCACAGCATCAAGATGATGAAGTCCTATGGGGAGGAAGTGCTATTGTCAATGCAATAAAACAATGTGGGGCTGATAATGTATATGTTGTGTTGGTATCAGATGGTTCTGGAGTAAACGTTTTTAGAGCTAACACTAAGTTTAGAAATTTAACTAGGAAGCAAAAGGAAGAGCTTAGGAACAATGAATTTAAGTCAGCATTAAAAGAGCTTGGAGTAAAACCACAAAATATAATTATACTTGCTGATATAGACAAAAAAGAGGGAACACATTATAAGTTAATGGAAAAGACAATATTAGATTTTGAACATAAATTTAAGGGTGATGTCACTCATATAGCTCATCATTATAAGTACGATGACCATATAATGCATAGAAAAAATGGGGTAGTTTTAAAGAAGCTTAAACGTGAACGTAAGATAAAAGATGACTTGTATTTTATAAAACCGAAATATGTAAAGTACATACCAAGAAATGAAAGAGCCATCTATAAAGCAATTAATTTTAATGATTATAGTAAGGTCAAAAGTGCGTGTTATGAATATAAGGTTGTAAATTCAAAACGAAAAATGTATGGTATAGGGTATATTTCAGCACATAGCTATTTTGAACACCTTTTAAATGACCCTGAACTTACGTCTGTGTTAAGTGAAGATTAAAGTAATTTACATAAAGCTATCTTAAAAATATTATTTACTAAGGATAAAAAAGTATTTGAGAATAGTAAGAATATATTATGATTAGATAAGGTTTAGTATCTCAGTTATGATTTTAAAAATCATAACTGAGATACTTTTTTTACGCTCTTAATAAGTTTATATAGATTTTTTATATGAAATTTTAAACCCTACAGTATACAACCAAGGGATAGGTCACATGTTATAATCAGCCATGTTTAAATATTAATATAATTTGCTATAAAAACAATTTAGGAGGAGAAAGTATGAATAATGAATTTATAGTTTTAAAAGGATGTAAGGAAAATAATTTAGATAATATTTCATTAAAAATACCTAAAAGAAAAATAACCATATTTACAGGTGTGTCTGGTTCTGGAAAATCATCTATTGTTTTTGAAACAATTGCAAAAGAATCACAACGTCAATTAAATGAGAGATTTAGCACTTTTGTAAGAAGTTTTTTACCTAAGTATGGAGAAGTTAAAGCTGATTGTATAGAAAATTTATCAACACCGATTATTATAGACCAAAGTAGACTTGGGGGTAATTCAAGGTCAACTTTAGGTACTATCACAGATGTAAATTCATTTTTAAGGGCTTTATATTCTAGATTTGGAAGCAAGTATATAGGTAATGCTAACATGTTTTCTTTTAATGATATCAATGGTATGTGTCCAAATTGTCATGGGCTTGGGAAAAAGCTAATACCTAACATGAAGCATATTCTTGATATGAATAAATCGCTAAGTGAGGGTGCTATATTGCTTTCAGGTTTTGGAGTGGGTTCTTGGCACTGGAATATATTTGCCGAATCAGGATACTTTGATATTGATAAGAAAATATGTAATTATTCAGAGAAAGAGCTAGAAAAATTTTTATATGGTGAGCCAGAAAAGATTACAACAGAAGAAGCCGGAAAAATCAATATAACATATGAAGGCTTAATGACTAAGTTTAATCGTCTATATCTAAGTAAAGAAGGAGAAATTTCTGAGACTACTAAGAAAAAATTGAGCAAACTCCTTATAGAAGACAAGTGCCCTGTTTGCAATGGAAGAAGACTTCATGAAAGAGTATATAAATCTTTAATTAATGGCTATAATATTGCAGATTTGACAAGTATGCAACTTGATGAATTAGTTAAGGTTATTAAAGATATAAATGAGCCAGAAGCACAACCTCTACTTAAAGGGATATTAGAAAAACTAAATAACATCATAGATATAGGTCTAGGGTATTTAACTTTAGATAGGGAGACATCATCACTATCAGGTGGAGAATCTCAGCGTATAAAGATGGTAAAATATTTAAATAGTAACCTTGTAGATTTGATGTATATTTTTGATGAGCCAAGTATAGGTCTTCATCCAAGAGATGTTTATAAATTAAATAATCTTTTAAGGAAATTACGTGATAAAGGAAATACAATTATAGTTGTTGAGCATGACCCAGATGTTATTAAAATTGCAGACCACATTGTAGATGTAGGTCCAAAAGCTGGTAAGTATGGTGGTAAAGTTGTATATGAAGGAAGTTATGAAAAGTTGCTTTCAAGTGGGACATTAACAGGAAATGCCTTAAATAAATCTCTTTTTATTAAGGAAAATGTAAGAGAACATAGAGGATATTTAGAGGTTAAAGATTGTAATCAAAATAATTTAAAAAATATATCTATAAAGATACCTAAAGGTGTATTAACTTTAGTGACAGGAGTAGCAGGAGCTGGTAAGAGTACCTTAATTAAACATGAATTTTTAAAGCAAAATACAGATACTGTATTAATAGACCAAAGCCCTGTATCAGCTAATTCGAGGTCAAGCTTAGCAACATATAGTGGAATTATGAACGATATAAGAAACATTTTTGCAAAAGCAAATGGCGTTAAAGCGTCTTTGTTTAGCTCAAACTCAGAAGGAGCTTGTGATAATTGTAAAGGGTCTGGAATAGTACAAACAAACCTTGCATTTATGGAAAGTATAAAAAGTACTTGCAATGTTTGTGAAGGCAAAAAATTTAAAAAAGAAGTTTTAGAATATAGATTTCAAGGGCAAAATATAATAGAAATTCTTGAAATGTCGGTTTCAGATGCGATTGAATTTTTTAGTTTAAAACAGATTAAAAAGAAATTACAGTACATTGAAAAAATGGGAATTGGATACCTTACTTTAGGACAAACTCTGGATACATTATCTGGAGGAGAATGTCAAAGATTAAAGCTTGCTAATGAATTAAATAAGGAAAGTTCAGTGTATATATTAGATGAGCCGACAACAGGACTTCATATGGCTGACATTGAAAATTTTATAAATATAATTGAAGAGATTGTAGATAATGGAAATACAGTTGTCATAATTGAACATAATATAGATATAATTAAAAGAGCAGATTGGATTATTGATATGGGTCCTGAAGGAGGGACAAAAGGTGGGAAAGTAATCTTTGAAGGAACTCCAAAACAATTGTCTAACAATAAAATATCGCTAACGGCAAAATATATAGTATAATAAATAAAATACAATAAATATAGCTGATATATGAGTAAATATAATGGGTATATAATATGATAGTTAAGTCTAACAATAATAAATAATATGATAAATATTCAAATTTAATTAAATATAGTGTCAGAAATCCGTTTAAATAGCAAGTTTTTAACGGTTCTGACATTTTTTCTTATTTTCATGAAGATTGACATGTTAGGATTTTATATTAGTTACTTTTTAGTGCCTACTTGAAAGTTTGATATTATGACCTTAACATGTAATTTATGGAATAATTTACTTAGTGTAGTAAAATGAGGGCTATCACTAAACTATAATTGTATAATTTGAATCTTATTAAGTAAAACTCATAAAAAGGAGTTGAGGTAATGCTAAACGATATGCTAACACTATTATCTGAAAGAAGTGATTTTTTTATAAAACTATCCATCGAACATTTAACAATTTCTATTATTTCTATAATAATTGCAATTGTCTTAGGTGGTATAATTGGTATCATTGTAAGTGAATTTCACAAGTCTTCTAAGCCAATCTTAGGAACTATCAATTTTCTATACACTATACCATCTATTTCTATGCTAGGTTTTTTGATACCATTTTCTGGAATTGGAAATACTACAGCTGTTATTGCTCTTACTATATATGCATTATTACCTATGGTTAGAAATACATATACTGGAATTACTAATGTAGATAAAAATATTCTTGAAGCAGCTAAAGGTATGGGAAGTACAGACTTTCAGATACTATATAAAATAAAACTTCCACTAGCCTTACCTGTCATTATGTCTGGTATTAGAAATATGGTTATTATGACAATTGCATTGACTGGTATTGCTTCATTTATAGGTGCTGGTGGTTTGGGTGTAGCTATATATAGAGGAATTACAACAAACAACACAGTAATGACAGTCACTGGAAGTATTCTTATTGCTCTATTGGCTTTGTTATTTGATTTTATTCTAGGATTAGTAGAAAGATTTTTACAAAGAAAAAGAAAAAAGAAAAATAGGAAAAAAGTATTTGCCATTCTAGGAAGTCTTATCCTTATAATAACTATCTTTACATCTTATTTTTTTAATTCTACAAAGACTCAAACTATTCATATAGCTACAAAACCAATGACTGAACAATATATTCTTGGTGAAATGTTAGATATTTTAATTGAAAAAAATACAGATTTGAAAGTAGAAATCACACAAGGTGTAGGTGGAGGAACATCCAATATTCAGCCAGCTATGGAGAATGGAGAATTTGATATTTATCCAGAATATACAGGTACAGGCTGGAATATGGTACTTAAGAAAAATGAATTATATACTGAAAATATGTTTGAGAAGTTACAGTCTGAATATAAAACTAAACTTAAGATGCAGTGGACTGGTATGTATGGTTTTTCTAATAGTTATGCATTGGCAGTTAGAAAAGACATTGTAGATAAATATAAATTGAAAAATATTTCAGACTTAAGAGATATATCTTCTGAATTGACATTTGGTGCTGAATACGATTTTTATGAGAGAGAAGATGGCTACACTCCACTATGTAATACCTATGACTTACACTTTAAAAACACAGTTGATTTAGATATTGGACTTAAATATCAAGCAATCAATGAGGGAAAAATTGATGTAATGCCTATATTTACAACTGATGGACAGTATAGTGTTTCAGATGTTGTAGTTTTAAAGGATGATAAAAGCTTTTATCCATCTTACCAATGCGGAAATGTTATTCGTTCAGAGGTGTTAGAGGAGCATCCAGAACTTTCAAAAGTATTCGAGATGGTGAAAGATATTTTAACTGATAAAGAAATGGCTAAATTGAATTATGATGTAGAAAATAATAATTTAGAGCCTAGAGAAGTTGCACGTGAGTTTTTGAATAAAAAAGGACTTTTATAATTGGAGGAAATATAATGACACCTATTATACAATTTAAAAATATTGAAAAACAATATAATGATAAAACAATCATAAATAATCTCAATTTAGACATAGAAAAAGGAGAATTTTTAACTGTCATTGGGTCATCTGGAAGTGGAAAGACAACACTTCTAAAAATGATTAATGGTCTTATTTTGCCAGATGGAGGAGATATTTTAATTAACAAAACAGACATTAAAAATGAGGACTTAATTAAATTAAGAAGAAAAATAGGCTATTGTGTTCAGGGAAGTGTTCTTTTTCCTCATATGACTGTTGAAGAAAATATTTCATATGTGCCAAATCTCCTTAATCGAAAAAATAAGTCAGAGATAAAAAATGCTGTAGACAAATGGATGCAGATAGTGGGATTACCAAATGATATGAAAACAAGATACCCATCCGAATTATCAGGTGGTCAGCAACAGCGTGTAGGGATTGCACGTGCCTTAGCTTCTTCACCAGAAATCTTATTGATGGATGAACCTTTTGGTGCTGTTGATGAAATCACAAGAAAACAGTTACAAAAAGAGATAAAAGAAATTCATAAAAAAACAGGAATTACGATTGTATTTATTACACATGATATTTATGAAGCCTTGATTTTGGGTACAAAAACTTTAGTATTAAATCATGGAATTATTCAACAATATGATACTCCTGAAAATATCTTAAATGCACCTGCAAATCAATTTGTAGACCAGTTACTAAATGTAAAAAAATCTATAACAAGTTATGATGATTTAAAAGAATAAAGTTAATCTAAAAATTAAATTATGATAATACTGAAAAGCTATTGACCTTGAGTTAACTTTAAGTCGTATACTAAAAATGTAAGAATAGTTAAACAAGGCATAGGAGGTATTAAATATGGATAGAGAAAAAGATTTAGGTACAGGAGCAGTTTTCCCTATTGGCGGAGAAAACAAAGCATTTGCACAGTATTTTACAGGAGAATGTTATTTAAATATGCTTACTACTAAGGGCGTGGTAATTGGTAATGTGACTTTTGCTCCTTCTACAATCAATTCATGGCATATACATCATAAGGGTGGACAGATTTTACTTGTAACTGGAGGCAGAGGATATTATCAAGAGTTTGGCAAACCAGCACAGGAATTGCATGCAGGTGATGTAGTTAATATACCACCAGATGTGAAGCACTGGCATGGAGCTTCACCAGATAGTTGGTTTCAGCATTTAGCTGTAGAAGTACCAGCAGAGGGAGCCTTCAATGAATGGTTAGAGCCTGTATCTGATGAAGAATATAGCAAATTAAAATAAAAAGTTTATAAACTTATAAAAAATGATGAGTGTATATTAAGTAAAACTACTAAATATACACTTTTTTTTATTTTGAATTAATAAAAACTTGAGAAAATAATAGTTTTTTAGAAAATAAAATTAGTATAATAAAATAGTAAACCCTAATGATTTGATGTGTATAAAAATATGGAGGAAATAAAATGGAAACTATAATGGTTGTAGAAGATGATATTATGCTTAATAATGGTATATGTTTCAACTTACAAAGTGATGGATTTCGAGTGGTACCAACATATAGTCTAAAAGAAGCTAAAGAAAAATTTGAGAAAGAAAAAATAGATTTAATGATATTAGATGTAAATCTTCCTGATGGAAATGGATTTGACTTGTGCAAAGAAATAAGAACTAGTTCAAAGGTAGGTATTCTATTTTTGACAGCCTGTGATATGGAATCTGATATTGTAAATGGATTTAAGATAGGAGCAGATGATTACATAACAAAACCATTTAGTATAAATATATTGCTACAAAGAATAAAAGCACTGCTTAGAAGATGTAATGTTGAAATACAAGAAGAAGTCTTATTTGAGGGAGAATTTGAATTTAATTTTGATAAAATGACTGTAACTAGAAATAGCGAAAATATAATTCTTTCACCTATAGAATATAGAATTCTAAAGAAATTGGTACAACATAAAAATGAAATAGTTACAAGACAAGCGTTGATAGATGCAATATGGGACAATGATAGTGAGTATATGGAAGAACATGCATTGACAGTAAATATAAATAGATTGAGAAAGAGAATAGACCAGAAAATATCAAAGCATAAGTACATAAGGACTATCTATGGAATAGGCTATATGTGGGTTGGTGAACAAGATGAAAAATAATAAAAATTTAAGTAAAAACTATTACAAAAACATTTCTATTATATATTTCATAGTATCATGTCTATCCTTAATAATAATAAGAATGCAAACTAACAAAATTTTATATATGCATCCTGATTTAGCTGAATTTATTGTGAATATTAATTGTATAATTTTAATTTTTATAGTTACTATGTTTTTCATATCGTTATTTTTTGTATATAAAATAAGAAAAGACATAGTTGAATTTAGTAGCAATATCATATATAACATAGATGAATTTATATCGGATAATAAAAATATGCACTTTGATTTAAATAAAGATACTTTAACTGCCAAAGTTCAAAATAAAATTAAATATATGATAGAGGTTATGGAAGTTAAAAACAGTAAGTATTCAGAGGAAAAAGAAAATATAAAAACTTTAATATCAGATATATCGCATCAAATAAAAATACCAATAGCTAATATATCTATGTATAATGAGACTCTAATACACAAAGAGTTAGATAGAAAAAATCAAATATTGTTTTTAGAAAACATGCAAAGTCAGGTAAATAAATTGGACTGGCTGGGAAAAGCACTTATAAAGATTTCTAGATTAGAAACTGGTATTATATCTTTGAATACGACTAAAAGTAGAATAAGTGAGACTATTGCAAGTGCATTAAGTGGAGTGTTTTTAAAATTAGAAGAAAAAAATATATTACTAGAAATTGATTTAGATGATAAAATTGAAGTTTGTCACGATAAAAAGTGGACTAGTGAAGCTTTATTTAATATTATAGAAAATGCAGTAAAGTATACCCATGAGGGAGGAAAGATAAGTATAAAGACTGATAAAATGGATATATTCACTAAAATTATCATAAGTGATAGTGGAATAGGCATAGATGAGAGTGAAATAAATAATATATTTAAAAGATTCTATAGGAGTATAGAAGTTGGAAATATAGAAGGTATTGGAGTAGGCTTATACTTAGCAAGAGAAATTATAAATAAACAAAATGGATATATAAAAGTAGATTCTCGAAAAAATGTTGGAACTACGTTTAATGTTTATATGAAAAATTAAACTCAACATTTACTTAAAACTGAGATTTATAATATATAACTTGAAAATAAAATTTAAAATTCTTAAAAGTAGTGTATATAGTGTTTGTTGGATAACATCATATGCACTATTTTTATTTTTTCTTCAATAAATATCACAAAATATCTTAAAAAACATTACGAAATATCTTAAAATATCTCAAAATTGTTATAATTCATATCTAAAATATAACAGTACTG
>NZ_JAGWCS010000015.1:0-54212 GCF_020657705.1 Clostridioides sp. ZZV15-6598
ATCAATAATAATATTAATAACTATTAAAATATAGATATAAAAAATAATAAAAATATAAAAAATTATAATATAGCAAGATTGTGTCAGTTATAGATAGAGAGTATTTATAATTAATGCAATCTTGCATTTCTTTATATAAATATATTAATTTTTATACAATGTATGAAAGTAATTTAATACTATATTTAAATTACTTTAAATAAATATTTTTTATCTTTTCCTTATCCCATATAAAAAGTTTTTCTGAATTATTTAAAGCACCAAATACATTCCTTTTAAAATCTGGCATTTCTTTATTTAAATTAGCAATAAGATTTTTTATGTATTCTCTCCTAGTATGACCATTTGCAGGACATGGATTTGCTATGATAGGATAGTTACACTCCTTTGAAATCTTCTTAGTCATATATTCTTCTATGTAAATCATAGGTCTTATAACAGTTAAATCTTGTCTATCTAAATATGTCTTTGGCGAAAAACAATTAACTCTTCCTTCATAAAACATAGACATTAAAAATGTTTCAATAGCATCATCCTTGTGATGTCCAAGAGCTACTTTATTACATCCAAGCTTCTTTGCATTGTCATTTAGAGCACCTCTTCTTAAATTAGCACATAGTGCACAAGGATTTTTTTCTTTTCTTATATCAAATACGATTTCTTTTATATTAGTTTGAAATTCATAAAAAGGTACATTTATTTCCTCACATAATTTATTTAATGGTGAGTTATCAATACCACCAGTATTTAGTGTTACAGCTATTAGTTCAAACTTTTGTGGAGAAAATCTTTGATAATTTTTAAGTATATTAAGTAATGTCAAACTATCTTTTCCACCAGAAAGACCAACTGCAATTTTATCATTTTCTTGTATCATATCAAAGTCTTGTATAGCCTTACGGGCTTTACTAAGAAGTTTTTGCATAGACATTTTTAGCACCATCCTTTATTTAAAAATATAAACTTAAGAATAACTTAAGGTTTATTTATAAAATACTTAAAACTTATACTCTAAAATTAACATTAACAAACATAACAAAGGAGACGATTTAACCATGAAAAAATTAAAATTTATGTTAGCCATTATAGTAGTAGTATTTATAAGTATGTTTATAGCTAAAGACAAAATTCTGAAAAATGAAGAGCCAACTGGAACTGCTCAATTTGCTTCACCACAAGATGTTGAAGCAAATTCTCAGAAAAAAAATCACTCAAATAGTATAGCAGATAATATATTATTGGTAAACAAGACAAATGAACTTAGTAAAGATTATATGCCAAAAGATATTACTAAAGTAAATATAGAGTTTGTTCCAGAAGCTACTGAAGAGGAAAAACAAATGGCAGGAGAACCAGCAAAAGCAGTAGAAGACTTAGTTAGACAAGCTAATGAAGAGGGAATACAGTTTTTAGGGTCTTCAGCATATAGGTCTTATGATACTCAACAAGACACTTATACAAAGAGAGTAAATTCTCAAGGTCAGGAAAAAGCCGATGCATATGTAGCAAAACCTGGACATAGTGAACATCAATCTGGACTATGTATTGACTTGACAAATCCAGAGAGATGGTTTGTTGGAAGTACAAAAGAAGCTATATGGTTGGCAGAAAATGCTCATAAATTTGGATTTATAATAAGATATCCTAAAGGTAAAGAAGATATAACAGGTACAGCTTATGAGCCATGGCATATTAGATATGTGGGTAAGGATGTCGCTGAGGAAATTTATTCAAAAGGATTAACTTTAGAAGAATATTTACAAAACAAATAATAAAACAACATAACATAAATTGTATGATATTACTAAATGTAATATAAATAAATTTGATAGATTAGACTACTTTAAGTATAGTATAATTTTAGATGAGTAAAAACTATATTAAAGTAAGTTGGGATGTGAAAAAGTGAAAGATACAATTCTTGTTGTGGATGATGAAAAGGAAATAAGAGACCTTGTAGAGATATATCTTTTAAATGATGGATATAATGTAATTAAAGCTAAAGATGGACAAGAAGCTTTAGACATTTTAAAAAAAGAAAATATTCATCTGATAGTATTGGATATAATGATGCCAAAGATGGATGGGATAGAAGTTTGTAGAAGAGTTAGAGAAAGTTTAAATATACCAATACTTATGCTGAGTGCAAAATCAGAGGATATGGACAAGATACAAGGAATAATGACAGGTGCAGATGACTATCTAACAAAGCCATTTAATCCACTTGAACTTACTGTGAGAGTAAAAGCATTACTTAGAAGAACATATTATTTTAGTGGAGCTAACAAGGAAAATAAAGATGTCATAGAAGTTGGAGCAGTTTTAATAGACAAAGAAAAACATAGTGTAACAGTAGATGGGAAGGATGTATTTTTGACATCAAGAGAATTTGATATATTGTATTTACTAGCAAATAATAAAGGTAGAGTATATAGTACAGAAGAAATATTTGAAAAAGTGTGGAAAGAGCAATATTATCAATCTAATAATACTGTAATGGTTCATATGAGTAGGATAAGAGATAAAATTGAAAAGTATACAGATGGAGAAAAAATAATTCATACTGTCTGGGGGGTAGGGTACAAAATTGAAAAATAAAAGTGTATTAAATTATATGTTTCGTCCTATAGTAGACTTTATAATAAGTTGTATTATAACCCTAATTATTATGTTAACAAGTGTATATATAATAAAGATATTATATATGAGAACTACTCTATCTACGATTAATTACCTTATGCGTAGTTTAAGGGACATTAGATCTGTTATAGGAGACAGTACATTATATTCAGTTTTATTTCTGACAGCATCAATATCAATTTATTCATTAATGTCATACAAGAGAAATAAAAAACTTGTAAATTTTCTAAAAGATACTGATGACAAAAACAAAAAGCTAGAAATTATTATGGATGCTGTAAACTCAATGGAGGAAGGCAATTTAGAAAAAAGTATAGATATTGAGTATGAGTCAAATGGATTAAGTGATAAAAAAATTGATGAGATTGATGAACTTGCAAATAAAATCAATAGTATAGTTTATCAACTTAGAAATATAACTGTTGAAGAAAGACAAGCTCAACAAACTAAGACGGATTTAATAACAAATGTTTCACATGACTTAAGAACTCCTTTAACCTCAATAATGGGTTATCTGGGATTGATAGAAGATGGTAAGTATAAAGATGAAGTTCAGTTGATGTATTATGTTAATATTGCATATGAGAAATCAAAAAGTTTAAATATACTTATAAATGATTTATTTGAACTTACTAAAATGCAAAATAATACAATAAGATTAAAAAAAATAGACATAAACTTGGTAGAACTATTAAGTCAAATAGTATCTCAACTTGGATTTTATTTTAAAAAAGAATTTATGGTTAGTAGAGTTAATTTCAATGAAGAAAAGTTAATTATAAATGCTGACCCAAATAAATTGGTGAGAGCTTTTGAAAATCTTATAACCAATGCTATGAAATATGGAAAAGAAGGAATTTATGTAGATATAGTAACAGCAAAAAAAGGAAATATGGCGATTGCAAAAGTTATAAATTATGGAGAACCCATTCCAGTATTAGATTTACCAAATATCTTTGATAGATTCTATAGAGTTGAAAAATCAAGAAATAGCAATGATGGAGGTTCTGGATTAGGTCTTGCAATTACAAAAAATATTGTGAATTTACATGGTGGGGAAATTACGGTTTCAAGTAATATACATCAAACTGTATTTGAGGTACAGCTACCAATAATACAAGAAACTGTGTAATAAGATAAAAGTATGATTTAGATGCACAAATATTTATAACATAAAGTGTTTACAAAAATAAAAAAGTAATATATAATTTAAGTCAGTTTAATAAGATACTTATCAAGAATTAGGGGAGAGAGTTAGCTCAGTGATCCTATACCAACCTTTTATTAGGTGGTCCTGCTAACAACGATGAGATGATTGGAAATAATATACTCTTCTTATCAATAGTGGATAGGGGGAGTTTTTTTATAGATTTAAAGTAATAAATTTTTAAGTGATGATGGAGGATTCAAAAATGGAAAAAGTAGAAAGTTTTAAATTAGACCATACAAAAGTTAAAGCTCCTTTTGTGAGAAAGTGCAGTGTGCTTGATGGAGTTAAAGGAGATAAAATAACTAAATTTGACTTGAGATTTTTACAACCAAATGTAGAAAGTTTTGGAACTGCTGCTATGCATGGTTTAGAACATTTATTAGCAACTTATTTAAGAGAGACATTAGATGGTGTGATAGACTTATCCCCAATGGGATGCAGAACAGGATTTTATTTAATATTATGGGGAGATGTAGATGCTAAGACAGTTAAAGATGGTTTAGAAAAGGCATTAAAGAAAGTAATTGAATCTGATAAAATGCCAGCTGCTACAGCTCTAGAATGTGGAAATTATAGAGACTTATCTTTATTTGGAGCAAAAGAATATGCAAAAGATGTTTTAGATAAAGGATTTTCTCTTAATATATATGGAGAATAATTTGATTGAAAGAGAAAGTATAAGCATAAGTCAAAGTGAGGTTTTAAGGTATTTACAATATAAAGGGCAAGAAATAGATAAAGAACTTAAAGAAACTATTGATGAATGTATAGAAACAGCCAAAAACAAGATAAATCCTAGATATATATCTAGGATTTATCCTATCAAAATAAATAAAGATAAGATTGTAGAACTAGAGGGAACAAATTTAACCTTAAAGAGTAAGGACATATATGAACTTCTAAAAGACTGTGATGAATGTGTAATTATGGCAGCGACTTTGGGAATAGAGGTAGAAAAGGAAATAAAAAGATACTCTTACTCAGATTTAACAAAAGGACTAATAATTGATTCATGTGGAACAACAGCGATAGAAGAAGTATGCGATATTGTTCAAAATGATATAGAAAAGGTTTTCTTAGAACAAAACAAATTTATAACTATGCGATATAGCCCAGGATATGGAGACTTACCAATAGAGAAAAATATAGATATATTAAATGTTTTAAATGCTCAAAAACAAATAGGACTCACAATTACATCAAATGGGATTATGATACCAAGAAAATCAGTAGTAGCTATTATAGGCATTTCTAATTTTAAAATAGATAAATCAAAGAAAGAAAAATCGTGTGAAAATTGTAAAAACTACAGAAACTGTACATATAGAAAAGGAGCGAATTCTTGTGGAAATAAGACAATATCTAAAGGATAATATATTAATATTTGATGGTGCAATGGGAACAATGCTTCAACAAAAGGGGTTAAAAATAGGTGAAAATCCAGAAGTATTTGGTCTTCAAAATCCAGAACAACTTATAGAGATACATACATCATATTTAGAGGCAGGCTCAAATGTAATTCTTACAAATACTTTTGGGTGTAATGAACTAAAGTTAGATAATGAATATACAGTAGAAGAAGTTATCAACAATGCCGTTTCAGTGGCTAGAAAAGCTATAGAAAATGTAGATAACACTAAACCTAGATATGTAGCACTAGATATTGGTCCTATAGGAGAAATGCTAGAACCTATGGGAACTTTAAGTTTTGATAGAGCATATGAGATATTTAAAAGACAAGTATTACAGGGTGTTAAATCTGGAGTTGATGTAATAGTAATAGAAACTATGATGGATTTATATGAAGCTAAAGCAGCTGTTTTAGCAGCTAAGGAGAATTCTGATTTACCTGTTTTTTGTACTATGACATTTGATGAGAGTGGGAGAAGTTTTACTGGATGTATGCCAGAAAGTATGGTTGCTACAATAGAAGGGCTGGGAGTTGATGCAATAGGAGTAAACTGTTCATTAGGTCCTAAGCAACTTTTACCAATAGTAAAAAAAATAGTATCAAGAGCTTCAATACCTGTAATGGTTCAAGCAAATGCAGGTTTACCAAATATAGTTGATGGAGAAGCTATATATGACGTTGATGCAAAGGAATTCTTTGAGGGCGTCAAAAAATTTGTTGAAGCTGGTGCAACTATAATAGGCGGATGTTGTGGCACAAATCCAAGTTTTATAAAAGAAATATCTGAAAATATAAGTTCTGTTACAAAGGGAAGTACTGAAAAAATTGATAAGTGTGTAGTTTGCTCACCATCAAAATTTGTAGAAGTAGAATCACCAACAGTTGTTGGAGAAAGATTAAATCCAACAGGTAGAAAATCTTTACAAGAAGCTTTAAAAAATGAAAATTTAGATTATGCAATAAATTTAGGGTTAGAACAAGTAAGTGCTGGGGCACAAATATTAGGTGTGAATGTTGGTTTGCCAGAAATAGATGAAAAGAAATTAATGCCAAAGTTAATAAAAGAGATTCAAGCAGTAGTAGATACACCATTACAAGTTGATTCTTCCGATGTAGAGGCTTTAGAACAAGGTCTTAGATATTATAATGGAAGAACAATTGTAAACTCTGTAAACGGCAAAGAAGAGTCTTTAGAAAGCATATTACCAATAGTTAAAAAGTATGGTGCATGTGTGGTTGGTCTTGCATTAGACGAAAAAGGTATACCTAAAAAAGCTGAGGAAAGATTTGAGATAGCAAAAAAAATAGTTGATAGAGCAGTTTCTTATGGAATAAAACCAAAAGATATATTTATAGATTGTTTATCACTAACTGTTTCAGCTCAACAAGAGGAAGCAATAGAAACTATAAGAGCCATAACAATGGTTAAGACATTAGGGGTAAAAACTATACTAGGGGTTTCAAATATTTCATTTGGACTTCCAAATAGAAAAGCGCTTAATGCCTCTTTTTTAACACTAGCTTTAGGAGCAGGGCTTGACTTAGCAATTATAAATCCAAACGAATATAGTATGATGGAAGCTATCAATTCTTTTAGAATCCTAAATAATACAGATAAAGGATGTATAAATTACATAAATCAATATAGTAATATAAATAATTCAAAACAGCCAGATTCTACTGTTAAAGCTAATAAAGACTTGTCACTAGATGTTTTAGTTGAAAGAGGATTAAAAGAAGAAGCTAAAAATGTAACATTAAATCTTTTAAAAGAGAAGGATGAAAATTATATATTAGACAAAATTTTAATTCCGGCTCTTGATAAAGTAGGAAAGAAATATGATAGTGGAGACATATTTTTACCACAACTGATTCAATCAGCAGAAACAGTAAAAACTGCATTAAATACAATAAAAGAAACCTTACTAAGCAGAAGTAGTGACAATGTATCTAAAGGAAAAATAATAGTTGCTACAGTAAAAGGAGATATTCATGATATTGGAAAAAATATAGTAAAAATAATGCTAGAAAATTATGGATATGAAGTTATAGACTTAGGAAAAGATGTTCCAATTGAGGAAGTAGTAGAAGTTGCTAAAAAAAGAGATATAAAGTTAGTGGGATTAAGTGCACTTATGACTACAACTGTTCAAAGTATGAAAGATACAATTCAAGCATTAAGAGATAATGAAATAAATGCAAAGGTATTTGTAGGTGGTGCTGTTTTGACAGAGGAATATGCTGAGGAAATGGGAGCTGACTATTATTCAAAAGATGCAAAATCTGCTGTTGAGATAGCAAAGTTAAATTTTTAGCATGGAAATTAAAATAAAGGTTTTACTAAATAGGATATTTTATATATAATATAAATATAAGTTTTAGAAACTTATGTCCAAAATAATAGGAATTAATCTATAATAATGAGATTAATTAATATAAAAAAATATTTATCATCAACATTAAAAAGGGCTGGGAAGTCTGGTATAACTTCCGTCAGCCCTTTTTAGTATAAAAACAATTTAAAAAGCCCAATTGCCCTTTTTAAAAATCTGTATATGTTTTCCATCATGAGTTTCTCCGACAATATCCATATCTGAAGAGCCAACCATAAAGTCAACATGTGTTAGACTATCATTTACTCCATACTCATCTAATTCTTCATCTTTCAAATCATTTCCACCATCTAAGCAAGTTTTATAAGCAGAGCCAATTGCAAAGTGGCAAGAAGCATTTTCATCGTATAAAGTATTATAAAAAATAATATTTGTATCAGATATTGGAGAGCTATATGGAACAAGAGCAACCTCTCCTAGATAATGAGAACCCTCATCTGTTTCAATAAGTTTCTTTAATGTTTCTAGTCCCTTTTCAGCAGAGAAATCTACTATTTTACCATCTTTGAAAGTCAAAAAGAAATTATCAATTATATTTCCTCCATAAACAAGGGGTTTAGTACTGTACACAGTTCCATTGACTTTAAACTTGTGTGGCATTCCAAAAATCTCTTCAGTTGGAATGTTAGGATTAAAACTTACTCCATTAGGGTCTTTAGAGGCTCCACTTAACCAAATATGACCTTTTGGTAAATCTAAAGTTAAATCAGTTTTTGAAGATTTATACTTTAAAGTTTTGAAATTATTTTCATTTAAAAAATCCATTTTAGACTTTAGATTTTCATTATGTTCTTTCCATGCTTTTATAGGGTCTTGTCCATCAACTCTTGAACACTTAAATATGGCATCCCATAATTTATCTATTGCTTCATCTTCTGATAAACTTGGAAATACTTTTTTTGCCCAATCTTTTGTTGGTACAGAAACTATACTCCATTTACATTTATCTGTTAGAGTATAAGAACGCCACTCTTTTAAAGCTTTTCCAGAAGCTTTTTGAAAGTTAGCAACTTTTTCAGGGTCAACATCTTTTAATAAGTCAGGGTTTTGAGCATACACTGATAAAAATGCTCCACCTTCTTTAGCTATATCTACATATTGGTCTGCTGTCCATTTTGGAAACTCATGAAATGCTTCATCTGGTGCATATAGATATTTAATAAGAGTACTTTCTTCATCAGACCATTCTATATATACATTTTTAGCCCCACATTTATATGCTTCCTTCAGTGCATTTCTTGCAAAATCAGCACATTCAATTGGTGATTTTATAAGTAAAGTTTGACCTGGTTGTATGTTAACTCCGACCTTAATTGCTAACTCAGCATATTTTTCTAAATTTTTATTGAAATCCATATCTATCCTCCTGTATTTTTAACATTAAACAACTTATAAAATATTATATCATTACTTAGATTTTGGGTCATATTTAAAATATTTATACTTAATAGATTGAGAAATAAAAAATATGTATTTTAATTAAAATAGATTGTTTAAATATATAATTGCAACTAAGACGTTATTTTTTGTTGATAATAGTATTAAAGTAGAAATAAAAATACTTTTTTAGTGAAAAGCTATACAAGAATACCGAAAAAAACTTATAATATAATAATGAGATAGATATTTATAAATGAAATAAAAAATTTTCTGGCAAAGCTTATATATGTTTAAATATAGTAGTTTATATATTATGAACAGAAGATTTCAGTTAGGAGGGCATAAATGGAGCTTTATGAAGCCATTTTTTATAGAAAATCTGTAAGAAATTTTTCCAGTACAAAAATAAAAAAGCCATTAATGGAAGAAATAAAAAGAAGTTGTAAAAATTTAGAATACTTAAATGAAGATTTAAATATTAAAGCACATGTTGTTGATAGAGGTCATATAATACACTTTTTAATGGGTAAAGAGTGTAAAGTAAAAGCACCTCATTATATAGTAGTCACTTCAGATAAAGGAAAAGACTACTTACAAAATATAGGTTTTGCCACTGAAGGTATAGTCTTACGTCTTACAACATTAGGAGTAGCTACCTGTTGGTTGGAGTCAACATTAAAAAGAGAAGATATATTGGAATTTGTAGATATTGGCAATAAAGACCCAAGAGAAGATGAAGAAGACGATTTAGATTATTTAGCTGGAATAAAAACAGAAGAAGAAGATGAAAACAAAATAGAGAATCCATATATAATAATAGCTTTTGGATATCCAGCAAAAAATGAAGATTTATTTAGGACAAGATATGCTAGACCTGATAGAAAACCAGTAAAAGATATCATAAATAAAATAAATAGAAATAGAAAATGGAAAGAAATATTAGAATTTACAAGAAGAGCTCCATCTGTGAAAAACTCTCAACCTTGGTATTTTCATAAAGATGAACGAGGTCTTCATCTATTTGAAAAGAAACCTAGGAAACATTGTGAAGATATGAATAAGGTTAGCTTAGGTGTAGGTTTAAGACACTTTGATATAGCATGTATAAAAAATAAAATAGATGTTTCATATGAAAAACTCCCTATAAAGAATAAAATAGGAAAGTCATATTTTATAACTGTAGTTGAACATGTAAAACCAGAAGAAGAAGAAACTCAAGATGAAAATTTAAGTTTGGAAAAAGAAGAATCACAAAATGAATAAAATTTTGAGAGGGGATAGTAGGTATGTATAAGTGTGGGAAATGTAATCTTAGAGGTTGTTCAAATGGAGATATGGATAAGCTAATGAAGATATGCCCAACTAGGGAAGCCAAGCTACAAGAAAAAGCAAAAAAACTTTATGAAGAAGAAGAAAATAGAAAAATAGCCTATAATGCTGGATTAATTGAAACAGAGGGATACTGTCAATATACTAGGTTAAAAGAGATTATAGAGTTTGCTAAAAAATGTGACTATAAAAAAATTGGTATAGCATTTTGTATTGGTTTAAAAAGAGAAATGCAAACAGTACAAAAGGTATTTGAACATCATGGATTTGAAGTGTTTTCTGTTATATGTAAAAATGGAGCGATTCCTAAGAGTACAGTTGGATTGAAGCCATCTCAAACAATATCAAAATGTGGAGATGAAATAATGTGTAATCCAATAGGGCAAGCTTTATTCCTAAATGAGGCTAAAGTTGACCTTAATATAATTCTTGGATTATGTGTTGGTCATGATACATTAGCCATGAAATATATGGAAGCTCCTATAACAACCCTAATTGTCAAAGATAGAGTAACTGGGCATAATCCAGCTGCTGCTATATATAATGCAGAGTCTTATTTTGAAAAAAAATTGTTTGATAAAGACGAAGAATAATTCAAAGACTTATTGACATAAAAAGCAATTAGTGGTTTAATTATAAAAAAGATGAAACTTTAAAATATCCTTAAGATACATAAAGTTATATAAATAAAGAAAAAATATTATGACTAAATTCCTTAAATTAGTCCAGAGAGACTAAAGGGTTATAGATAGTGTTAATATATAACCTCTAGTAAATCACCTAGAGGTTTTTGATGAGTATAAAATAAAAAATTTAAATATAATAAAGTCTTTTAAACTAGTCCAGAGAGACTGGGAAAGATATCTCATAGCTAATTAATATCAGAGTTATGTATAGATAAAATCCTTGTGCCTCTTTTGGTGTAAGGATTTTTTTATGAGGATTTAGGCTTTATTAAAAAGGAGATGTAAAAATGATAAATGGTAAAGAGAAGCTAATAGTTGCAATTGATACTGACGAATTTGATAAAGCTAAAGAACTAATAGACAAATTAGAAGATAGTGTAGATATATTTAAAGTAGGACTAGAACAATATGTGGCTACAAAAGGAAAGACGATAGACTATTTAAAAGAAAAAGGTAAAAAAATATTTCTAGACCTTAAATTCCATGATATTCCAAATACTATGAAAAGTGCAGTAAGAGCTGCAGTAAGAGATAATGTTTGGTTAATGACAATACATGTATCAGATATGGAAGGTATGAGACAATGTGCACTAGTTGCTAAAGAAGAAGCAGAGAGATTAAATATAGAAAAACCTTTGGTGGTTGGAGTAACAGTTTTAACTTCATTAAGCAACCAAGACTTACAAGATATAGGATGTAATATGACAACAGAAGAATTGGCTATAAAGAGAGCTAAATTAGCAAAAGAATCAGGAATAGATGGAGTTGTTTGCTCAGCTCAAGAAGTAGAAAAGATAGTAGAAGCATGTGGAACTGATTTTATAACAGTTTGCCCAGGGATAAGACCTAAATCAGCAGAAGTTGGAGACCAAAAAAGAGTTGTTACTCCATCAGATGCAATAAAAAGAGGAGCTCATTATCTAGTTGTTGGAAGACCTATAACAAAAGCAGAAAGTCCAAGAGAATCAGCTATTAATATTGTAAAAGAAATAGAAAATGCTTAGATAAAATATTTGGGAGGTAGCTTATATGAAGGGGAAATTAATTTTAGAAGATGGAACAGTATTTGAAGGAAAAGCATTTGGATATTTAAAGGAAGCTGTTGGTGAAGTTGTGTTTAATACTTCAATGGCAGGATATGGTGAATTACTAACAGATGCAACTTATTATGGACAAATAGTGACAATGACATATCCACTTATAGGGAACTATGGAATAAATTTAGAAGATGTTGAATCAAATAAAGTGCAAGTAAAAGGACTTATAGTAAGAGAAAAAAGTGACAACCCAAATAATTTTAGATGTGAAATGGATATAGACACATATCTAAAGCAAAATAAAGTAATTGGACTTGAAGGAATAGATACAAGAGCATTGACTAAAATTATTAGAAATAATGGAACAAAAAGAGGTATTATAACTTTAGAAAATGTATCATTACAAGAAATTCAGTCTAAATTAACAGAGTGTTGCAATAAAGATTCAGTTAAAAGTGTTACAAGAAAAGAAATTGAAAATATTAAAGGGACTGGTACTAAAGTTGTAGTTGTAGACTTTGGTGTTAAAAATAGTATATTAGATTCACTGAAAGCTTGTAACTGCGACATAACAGTAGTACCAGCAATGACTACTTCAGAAGCAATTTTAAATATAAACCCTGACTTGATATTATTATCTAATGGTCCAGGTAATCCAGAAGATATAAATGATATAGTTGAAAATATAAAGAAATTAGTAGGCAAAAAACCACTAGCAGGAATCGGTTTAGGACATCAAATTTTGGCATTAGCATTAGGTGGAAAA
This sequence comes from Clostridioides sp. ZZV15-6598, assembly GCF_020657705.1. NCBI lineage: Bacteria > Bacillati > Bacillota > Clostridia > Peptostreptococcales > Peptostreptococcaceae > Clostridioides > Clostridioides sp. ZZV15-6598. Next base: position 12,853 of record NZ_JAGWCS010000015.1, read on the forward strand.
ACTTCAAAGCTTGCATTTGGACATAGAGGAGGAAATCATCCAGTTAAATGTTTAGAAACAGGAAAAGTATTTATAACTTCTCAAAATCATGGATACAATGTTTCAGAAATGCCAGAAAATACAGAGATAACTCATGTAAATTTAAATGACAATACTATAGAAGGAATGAGACATAAAGAATTACCAATATATAGTGTTCAGTACATTCCAGAATACACAACAAAAGAAGATTTAGATTGTATATTTAATAAATTCTTAGCATTAATATAGATTTAGTATTATTTACAGATAGTAAAAACCATTTAGATAAGGAGAAAAATTTATGCCTAAATTAGATAGTATAAAGAAAACTTTAGTATTAGGGTCAGGACCAATAATAATAGGTCAAGCGGCAGAATTTGACTATTCAGGAACTCAAGCATGTCAATCTTTAAAAGAGGAAGGAATTGAAGTTGTATTAATAAATAGTAATCCAGCTACAATAATGACTGACAAAGAAGTGGCAGATAAAATATATATAGAACCATTAACAATAGAATTTATAGAAAAGATAATAGAAAAAGAAAGACCAGATAGTTTACTTGCAGGTATGGGTGGACAAACAGGATTAAACTTAGCAGTTGAGCTTTATGAAAAAGGCATACTAGATAAATATGGAGTAAAAATAATAGGTACTTCAGTAGAATCTATCAAAAAAGGTGAAGATAGAGATATATTTAGAGATGTAATGAAAGAAATAAATCAACCTGTAATAGTTAGTGATATAGTTACAGAGCTACAAGCAGGTCTTGATTATGCACTTACAATAGGGTATCCAGTAGTTGTAAGACCAGCATACACATTAGGTGGAACTGGTGGAGGTATAGCTGATACTGAGGAAGAATTAAGAGAGATACTTTCACATGGATTGCAATTAAGCCCAGTTGGACAAGTATTAATTGAAAAAAGTATAAAAGGTTGGAAAGAAATAGAATATGAAGTAATAAGAGATTCAAAAGGAAACTGTATAGTTGTATGTAACATGGAAAATATAGACCCAGTTGGAGTTCATACAGGAGATAGTATAGTTGTTGCTCCAACACAAACTCTAAGCAATAAAGAATGTGCGATGCTTAAAAAAGCATCTTTAGATATATTAAATGCAGTAGAAGTTCAAGGTGGATGTAATGTTCAGTTTGCACTAAACCCACATAGTTTTGAGTATGCAGTTATAGAGATAAATCCAAGAGTTAGTAGGTCATCAGCACTAGCATCAAAAGCTACAGGATATCCAATAGCTAAAGTTTCATCAAAAATAGCTTTAGGATATACTTTGGATGAAATAGAAAATGCAGTAACTAAAAAAACTTATGCTTGTTTTGAGCCAACTATAGATTATGTAGTGGCTAAGATACCAAAATGGCCATTTGATAAATTTAAAAAAGCAAATAGAAAATTAGGAACTAAGATGATGGCAACTGGTGAAATAATGAGTATAGGAAGTAACTTTGAAGCTGCTATTCTTAAGGGAATAAGATCACTTGAAACAGGAAAATATTCATTAGTTCATGCACCATCAGAAGAGAGAAGTATTGAAGCGTTAAAGAAAAGAGTTGTAGTACCTGATGATGAAAGATTATTTGACTTAGCTGAAATGATAAGAAGAGGCTATAAAGTAGAAATGATAGAACAAATCACAGGAATAGACAAGTGGTTTATAAATAAATTTAAATGGATAGTTGAACAAGAAGAAAAATTAAAAGTTATGAAGATTGAAGACTTAACTAAAGATTATCTTCTTGAGTTAAAGAAAAAAGGATTCTCTGATAAAGGTATATCTGACTTAATGAAGATAAGTCCAGAAAAATTATATGAATTAAGAAGTCTATATAATATAAAACCAGCATACAAAATGGTCGACACATGTGCAGGAGAAATAGATGCTATATCTCCATATTACTACTCAACTTATGAGCAATATGATGAAGTAGTTGTTAGCGATAAGAAAAAAGTAATAGTGTTAGGCTCTGGACCAATAAGAATAGGTCAAGGTATAGAGTTTGACTATTGTTCAGTTCACTGTGTAAAATCTTTAAGAAAGATGGATATAGAAACTATAATCATAAATAATAATCCTGAAACAGTAAGTACAGATTTTGATACATCAGATAAACTATATTTTGAACCATTAACAGAAGAAGAAGTTTTAAGTATAATTGAAAAAGAAAGACCAGAAGGTGTAATACTACAATTTGGAGGACAAACGGCTATAAAACTAGCTAAGTTCTTACATGAGAAAAATATACCTATATTAGGAACTGATTTTGATGATATAGATGCAGCAGAAGACAGAGAAAAATTTGATGATTTACTAGAAAAACTAGACATAAACAGACCAAAAGGAAAAGGTGTATGGTCACTTAATGAAGGTATTGAAGTTGCTAATGAATTAGGTTATCCAGTATTAGTTAGACCATCTTATGTACTTGGCGGTCAAGGTATGGAAATAACTTACAATGAAGAAAAATTATCTCAATACCTACAGGATGCATTTGATAGAGACCATAAAAATCCAGTACTTATAGATAAATATCTAACTGGTAGAGAAATAGAAGTAGATGCTATATGTGATAAAGAAGATATATTAATACCTGGAATAATGGAACATTTAGAAAGAGCTGGAGTTCACTCTGGAGATAGTACTACAATGTATCCAAGCCAAAATATATCTGACAAGATAAAGGAAAAGATAGTAGAATATACTAAAAAAATAGCTTTAGACCTTAATGTACTTGGTATGGTTAATATACAATTTATAGAATTCCAAAATGAATTATATATAATTGAGGTTAACCCTAGAGCTAGTAGAACAGTTCCATATATAAGTAAAGTGAGTGGAGTACCAATAGTTGACTTAGCTACAAAATGTATGTTAGGAGCTAAATTAAAGGATTTAGGATATGGTACAGGGGTTTATAAGGAGCCTAAATTAGTATCAGTAAAAGTGCCAGTATTCTCAATGTCTAAGTTAGCTAAAGTTGAAGTAAGTCTTGGACCTGAAATGAAATCTACTGGAGAGGTTCTAGGTGTAGGAGAAAACCTAGAAGAAGCCTTATATAAAGGATTCTTAGCCGCAGGTAGACACATGTCTGATGAAAGAGGAGTAGTGCTTGCTACTGTTAATAATAACGATAAAGATGAGTTTATAGCTATAGCAAAAGATATGAAAGAGTTAGGATATACTTTCGTTGCCACAGAAGGTACAGCTAAGAGTCTAAGAGAGAATGGAATAGAAGCTGATATAGTAAACAGAGTGGAAGAATCTAGACCAAACATACTAGATGCTATAAGAAATAAACAAGTTGATATAGTAATAAATACACCTACTAAGGGGAATGACTCAACAAGAGATGGATTTAAAATGAGAAGAACAGCTATTGAATTTTCTACTGAAATAATGACATCTTTAGATACATTAAAAGCCTTAGTAGAGGTTAAGAAAAAACATCTAAACAAAGATAAGTTAAAAGTTTACAATATAGCTGAATAGAAGTTAAGTTGATTGTATAGTTTAAGAATTTAATCATTAAATTAAAAAGAAGAAGTTATTTTTTCTATGAGTTTTTACTTTTGAGATAACTTCTTTTTTTTAAGAAATTTGTAGTATAATAGAAAAAGATAAAAAATAAATGTAAATAAGTATAAAACTAGAATGTAAAAGTGAAAAATATATATAGATATTTAAAAGATTATATTTAGTTAATGTTCTTTAGTTTGTCTAAAGAGAATTATAGGAGGTACTGTAATATGAAAGCAAGGTTAATATTAGAAGATGGGACAGTTTTTATAGGAAAAGCATTTGGATATTTAGAAGAAAGTGTAGGAGAAGTAGTATTTAACACTTCAATGATAGGATATGGTGAAGTTTTAACAGACCCTTCTTACTACGGTCAAATAGTTACTATGACTTATCCTCTTATAGGAAATTATGGTATAAATTTATCATCAGCAGAATCTGAAAAAGTGCAAGTGAAAGGATTTATAGTAAGAGAAAAAAGTGATTCTCCAAGTAATTTTAGATGTGAAATTGATATAGACCAATATTTAAAGCAAAATAAAGTGATAGGACTAGAAGGAATAGATACAAGAGCTTTAACTAAGATACTTAGAAATAATGGAACTATGAAAGGGATAATTACATTAGAAGACAGTAAGTTAGAAGATGTTAAACATAAATTAGATAAGTTTTCAAATACAGAAGCAGTTAGAACAGTTACAAGAAAAGAAGTAGAGCATATAGAAGGAAATGGTCCAAAAGTAGCTGTTATGGATTTTGGAGTTAAAAGAAATATCTTAAGATCATTTATAGCTCGTGGATGCGATGTAACAATATTTCCAGCTACAACATCTCCAGAAGATGTATTAAGTATAAATCCTGATTTAATATTTTTATCAAATGGACCTGGAGACCCAGAGGATTTAGAAGATGTTATAGAAAATATAAAAGCTCTAATTGGTAAAAAACCTATAGTTGGAATATGCTTAGGGCATCAACTTTTAGCCTTAGCTCTTGGAGGAAAAACTGCTAAACTTAAATTTGGACATAGAGGTGGAAATCATCCAGTTAAAGATTTAGAAGAAGGAAAAGTATTTATAACTTCTCAAAATCATGGATATTATGTTTCAGAAGTTCCTGAACAAATGAAAGTGACACATATAAATTTAAACGATAATACTGTTGAAGGAATGAGACATGAGAAGCTAGATGTATACAGTGTTCAATACCACCCTGAAGCTTGTCCAGGGCCAAAAGATAATGACTATATTTTCGATAAGTTTTTAGAGTTCGTAAAATAAATAATATCAGTGTATATAACTAAAAATAAGACTAACTTAAATCAATAAAAGTATTGGTTTAATTAATATAGATATAATAAATAAACTCAAATTTAAGATGAAATAAAGTAATTAAAATTGATTGTATAGATTATGAAGATAGAAACTGTGAAAATTGTTTAGATAAGGAGAAAGAGTTATGCCTAAATTAGATAGTATAAAGAAAACTTTAGTATTAGGGTCAGGGCCAATAATAATAGGTCAAGCAGCAGAATTTGACTATTCAGGAACACAGGCCTGCCAAGCATTAAAAGAAGAGGGAATAGAAGTTGTATTAGTAAACAGTAATCCAGCTACAATAATGACTGATAAAGAAATTGCAGATAAAATATATATAGAACCATTAACAATAGAATTTATAGAAAAGATAATAGAAAAAGAAAGACCAGATAGTTTACTTGCAGGTATGGGAGGTCAAACAGGACTAAACTTGGCTGTAGAATTACATGATGCTGGTATCTTAGATAAATATAATGTAAAAGTTATAGGTACATCTATAATGTCTATAAAAAAGGGTGAGGATAGAGATTTATTTAGAGAAGTAATGAAAGAAATAAATCAACCTGTAATAGTTAGTGATATAGTTACAAATTTAGAAGCGGGTCTTGAATTTGCAAGCAAAATAGGATATCCAGTGGTTGTAAGACCAGCATATACATTAGGTGGAACTGGTGGAGGTATAGCTGATACTGAGGAAGAATTAAGAGAGATACTTTCACATGGATTGCAATTAAGTCCAGTAGGTCAAGTTCTTCTTGAAAAGAGTATAAAAGGTTGGAAAGAAATAGAATATGAAGTAATGAGAGATGGGAATGGAAACTGCATAACTGTATGTAACATGGAGAATGTAGACCCAGTTGGAGTTCATACAGGAGATAGTATAGTTGTTGCTCCAAGTCAAACTTTAAGTGATGAAGAATACCAACTACTTAGAAAAGCATCAATAGATATAATAAATGCAATAGAAGTTCAAGGTGGATGTAATGTTCAAATAGCTTTAAATCCACATAGCTTAGAATATGCAATAATAGAAATAAATCCAAGAGTTAGTAGATCATCAGCACTAGCATCAAAAGCTACAGGATATCCAATAGCAAAAGTGGCAGCTAAAATAGCCCTAGGATATACTTTGGATGAAATAGAAAATGCAGTAACTAAAAAAACTTATGCTTGCTTTGAGCCGACATTAGATTATGTGGTAGTAAAAATACCAAAGTGGCCATTTGATAAATTTAAAAAAGCAAATAGAAAATTAGGAACTAAGATGATGGCAACTGGTGAAATAATGAGTATAGGAAGTAACTTTGAAGCGGCTATTCTTAAGGGAATAAGATCACTTGAAACAGGAAAATATTCATTAGTTCATGCACCATCAGAAGGTAGAACATTAGAAGAGTTAAAGGCTAGAGTTGTAGTACCTGATGATGAAAGATTATTTGACTTAGCTGAAATGATAAGAAGAGGCTATAAAGTAGAAATGATAGAAGAAATCACTGGTGTTGATAAGTGGTTTATAAATAAATTTAAATGGATAGTTGAGCAAGAAGAAAAATTAAAAGGTCTTAAAATAGAAGATTTAGATAAGGAATACTTACATGAATTAAAGAAAAAAGGATTCTCTGATAAAGGGATATCTGACTTAATGAAGATAAGTCCAGAAAAATTATATGAATTAAGATGTCTCTATAATATACAACCAGTTTACAAAATGGTTGATACATGTGGAGGAGAATTTGAGGCTCTATCTCCATATTACTACTCAACTTATGAGCAATATGATGAAGTAGTTGTGAGTGATAAGAGAAAAGTGGTAGTATTGGGTTCTGGACCAATAAGAATAGGTCAAGGTATAGAGTTTGACTATTGTTCAGTTCACTGTGTAAAATCTTTAAGAAAAATGGGTATAGAAACTATAATTGTAAACAATAACCCTGAAACAGTAAGTACAGATTTTGATACATCAGATAAATTATATTTTGAACCATTAACAGAAGAAGAAGTTTTAAACATAATTGAAAAAGAAAAACCAGAAGGTGTAATACTACAATTTGGAGGACAAACAGCTATAAAACTAGCTAAGTTCTTACATGAGAAAAAAATACCTATATTAGGAACTGATTTTGAAGATATAGATGCAGCAGAAGACAGAGAAAAATTTGACGACTTATTAGAGAGATTAGATATAAATAGACCAAAAGGAAAAGGCGTATGGACAACTAATGAAGGTATTGAAGTTGCTAATGAATTAGGTTATCCAGTATTAGTTAGACCATCTTATGTACTTGGTGGTCAAGGTATGGAAATAACTTATAACGAAGAGAAATTAACTCAGTATTTAGACGATGCTTTTGCTAGAGACCATAAAAATCCAGTACTTATAGATAAATATCTAACTGGTAGAGAAATAGAAGTAGATGCTATATGTGATAAAGAAGAGATATTAATACCTGGAATAATGGAACATTTAGAAAGAGCTGGAGTTCACTCTGGAGATAGTACGACAATGTATCCAAGTCAGAATATATCTGATAAGATAAAGGAAAAGATAGTAGAATATACTAAAAAAATAGCTTTAGACCTTAATGTACTTGGTATGGTTAATATACAATTTATAGAATTTCAAAATGAATTATATATAATTGAGGTTAATCCTAGAGCCAGTAGAACAGTCCCATATATAAGTAAAGTGAGTGGAGTACCAATAGTTGACTTAGCCACTAAGTGTATGTTAGGAGCTAAATTAAAGGATTTAGGATATGGTACAGGGGTTTATAAGGAGCCTAAACTAGTATCAGTAAAAGTGCCAGTATTCTCAATGTCTAAATTAGCTAAAGTTGAAGTAAGTCTTGGACCTGAAATGAAATCTACAGGAGAAGTTTTAGGTGTAGGAGAAAACCTAGAAGAAGCCTTATATAAAGGATTCTTAGCTGCAGGTAGACATATGTCTGATGAAAGAGGAGTAGTGCTTGCTACTGTTAATAATAACGATAAAGATGAGTTTATAGAAATAGCAAAAGATATGAAAGAGTTAGGATATACTTTTGTTGCCACAGAAGGTACAGCGAAGAGTCTAAGAGAGAATGGAATAGAAGCTGATATAGTGAACAGAGTTGAAGAGCCTAGACCAAACATACTAGATGCTATAAGAAATAAACAAGTTGATATAGTAATAAATACACCTACTAAAGGTAATGACTCAACAAGAGATGGATTTAAAATGAGAAGAACAGCTATTGAATTCTCTACTGAAATAATGACATCTTTAGACACATTAAAAGCTTTAGTAGAAGTTAAGAAAAAGCATATAAATAAAGATAAATTAAAAGTTTATAATATAGCAGAATAAAAAAATAAACTAATATTTAGATTAATTAAAGGCGTTAGTTCGTAGGAGCTTTCGCCTTTAATTAATAATATATAGTTATTTTTTTATGTGAACTAAAATAAATATTAATCTTAATACTATCAGTTTTCTCTTTAATCATTAGATAGAGGATAAGAGTGGTAGTCATGAATTTCTTCATGGATAAGATTTTCATATTTATCATAATAGTATTTAATTGTAACAACTATTTTATCTCCCTTAGATACATTTCTATATAATTTTTTACTTTTAATAGAGTAGACCTCATCTTTATATATGGCACTAACTATAAAAATTTCTGACTCATAATCGAATGTACCCATTACTGGATTATAGTGTTTGGAATCTTCTTTATAACAGAAGCTTTCAACAGTCATTATATAAGTTTCAAATGAAATCCACTTAGTATCTTTAAATAAATTTACTTTCTCATTAATATATGAAACTCCTGGCGTATCAAGAATTTTTTCTAATAACACTTTTTTCCCCATATACAAAAACTCCTTTCATAGTACTTATTAATATCGTAGTACTTACCTATATAAATAAAACAAAAATATATTTATTAGTGTGACTACATGACATAATCATTTTCTATTTCTTTCTTTAATCTATTAATTATAATGCTTAAAATTATTAATATAACCATTGCAATTATCAAAGCTACAATCAACCAAGGTGGAACTATGTGCCCAAAGCCTCTATTGGCTGTAAATGCAGCAGCTGCAACGAGCCATCCAAATAAATTTAAAAATAAGAGTCTTGAATTTGATAATCTTCGTAATAAAACTTTTTTAGGTTCTATTTTTTGTTTAAATATTGAACGTAATTCCACTGACATCTCACCACCACCATCAAATCGCTCGATTGACTTATTTTGTGCTTCATCTATGTTATATCCCTTTTCAATAAATTCATCTGCAGATGTTGTTAGATGTTCTCTTAGCTCTTCTTTTAAATCTTGAATTTCTTTGTTATTTTCGTTCTTATATAGTGTTTCTAAATACTCTTCTATTATTTTCATAAATCTAATCCCCCTTCTTTAGAAATTTGTTCATAATACCCTGTATAAAGTCCCACTCTTGAATTTTTATTTCTAAGTTATCTTTTCCATCATCTGTTATATTGTAATACTTTCTCCTGCTTCCTACGCCTTGGTCATTTCCCCAATAAGATTTTATCAAGCCCTTAGATTCTAATCTTTTAAGAGACACATAGAGTGTACTTTCTTTTAATTCAAATGTAGTTTCATCTCTAACTACTTTTGCTATTTCATATCCATATGAATCTCCTTTGTTTAGTATTGATAATATTAAAGTATCAATATGACCTTTAAGCACTTCTTTATTTAAGTCCATAAATTCACCTACTTTATTATATCATATACCTCGTATTATAAGGTATATAGATATATAATAAAACATTTCATATTATTTTCCAAGTGTAAACTATAAAATTTTAATTATTATTTAAAAAAGGGCATTCCATTTATGATCTAAAAATCATTTGGAAACGCCCTTTTTATAAGAACTGATTATACTAGACATCTTAAATCAATTTCTCTCTTTTTAACCTGTATCTGAATTTCGGTTAGAAGTTCCTCTTCATTGTTTGTAGATAGAGGGTCTATTATAGGTATCTCATATATATAATTTTCAATAGGTATCCTTTTATAATCAACATAATCAACTAACTTTTTAAAAGCAGTATAATTTTCTCTGTAAGAACCTTTATATGTCATACAAATAAAATCACCAGCTGAAATTTCAGATATATATTTTTGAGACTTAGCATCAAATAAATCTCTCTCAACATTTACAAAGCTATTTTCGTAGATAACTTTATCTTCTTTTAAGAATTTATCTATAGATACAAGACCACTTACTCCACCATAAAACACAGAGATATTATCTTCTAGTATATTTGCTATTTGTCTTCTGGAAAGCTCCATAGTTTCTTCATTACTTAAACCTTCTTCATATTCTATGGATAAAATACTTCTTCTTGGAATGTGCTTTCTCACTATTTTACCTACTTCATCTACTTTCATACCTTTTTCCATTGTTTCTTTTTTTGTACTTAATACTTTTTTTATAAGTTCTAATTCTTTAATTTTTTCATCCACTATATTAATCTTATTGGTTAATAGTTTTAGAATTTCTTCATTGTTTTCATCTAGCTTTTCTTTGATTTCTTTTAATGGCATACCTAGATACTTTAAGTATTTTATAATATCCAATTGTGAAAATTGGTCAATTGAGTAATATCTGTAATTGCTTTCTTGATCAACATGAACAGGTTTAAATAAATCTATTTGGTCATAGTATCTTAGTGTTTGTATGCTTATTTTATGAAGCTTTGACATTTCACCTATTGAAAACTTTTTACTCATATAATCACCTCATTTGAGATTTAGAATATATTCCATGGATATTTATCAGGTGGAGTACATATAAATTCCATTTTTTCCTTTGTTGTTGGATGGCAAATTTCTATTTTATTAGACCAAAGAGAAATTTGTTGTCCAATTTTATTTACTTCTTGGGCATATCTTTGGTCTCCATATAATGGGTGTTTTCTAGTTGCAAATTGAACTCTTATCTGATGAGAACGGCCAGTTTTTAAGTTTACTTGAACTAAGCTTAGATTTTCTTTAAAACCCAATACTTTATAACTAAGTTCAGCTTCTTTAGCATCTTTATGGTTTTTTTTCACAACACTTACCATGTTTGTCTTTTTATTTTTATATAAAAAATCCTTTAATATGTCTAAATCAGATTTCATTTTACCATGAACAACTGCCATATAGGTTTTTTTGAATGTCTTATTTCTTACTTGTTCAGATAATCTTGAGGCAGCTTTTGATGTTTTGGCAAAAACCATGACTCCACCTACTGGTCTATCCAACCTATGTACCAAACCAATATATACGTTTCCAGGTTTATTGTACTTTGTTTTGATATAGTCTTTTAAAAGATTTACCATGTCCTTATCATTGGTATCATCTCCTTGAGATAATACATTTACAGGTTTCTCTACAACTAATAAATGGTTATCTTCATATATGACTTTTATCATTATTTTTTCTCCCATCTTCCAAATATACCACAAGGAAGTATTTTACCATCCCTAGAAGCTGGTATTCCTAATTCTCCACCATAGATTTCTCCATTGTTTGTCTTTTTTCCTATTGTTGTAGACAGTACATTTTCGAGAACTATTGGAGAGAAGCCTGTTGTGTAAGAATTAATTAGAAAGAATAAAGGATTATCAGATAAAACACCCATACATAAATCCACAAAGCTATATAATTTTTCTTCTATTTGCCATACTTCTCCTTTAGGGCCTCTTCCATAAGAAGGTGGGTCCATTATTATTGCATCATATTTCTTACCTCTTCTTATTTCTCTTTCAACAAACTTTACAACATCATCTACTATAAATCTTACTGTTTGATTTTTAAGTCCTGATAACTCTATATTTTCTTTTGCCCAGTTGACCATACCTTTTGCAGCATCAACATGGCACACTTCTGCACCAGCAGATGCACACGCTACAGTAGCTCCTCCTGTATATGCAAAAAGATTTAATACTTTTATAGGTCTGTCAGCTTTTTTTATTTTGTCCATCATCCAGTCCCAATTGGCTGCTTGTTCTGGGAATAATCCAGTATGTTTAAATCCAGTTGGTTTAATGTGGAATTTTAAGTTTTTGTAATTTATAGCCCATTGTTCTGGATATCTTTTTTTGTGTTCCCATTGACCTCCACCTTTATTACTTCTATGATAATGTCCATGAGGGTTTTTCCATAGAGCCCATTCAGACTCCATTGGCCATACAACCTGTGGGTCTGGTCTTCTAAGTACATACTTACCCCAACGCTCTAATTTTTCTCCATTTCCCATATCTATAAGTTCATAATCTTTCCATTTATCTGCTAATAATAACATATCTTTCCTCCTATAAAATAACTCTCAATCCTATGTATTATACCACAAAATCAGTCATTTTTTGCTGTTTTAGATACTTTCTATTCTTTACATTTATTGTTAACATTATTACTCTTTTAAACATATTATATAGTATCTGATTTTTTTAATAAGAGGAGGAGAGTTTTAATGGAAAATTATCAAGCTACAAATACTTGTACATATAACATATTGTATGTGCAATTTAATGAAGACTTTGGCAGAAGCAAGTACTTTTCATATGATGTAAAATATCCTATTCTTTACAATATTAGAAATCAATCCACCTATGTAAATCCGCCTATTTTAAACAACATAAATTCTGCTGTAAAAATGACTGTAAATAATTTTAAGATTGGATTACAAGAAGAAGAACAAGAATATAATAATGCAGCTTCTCAAAATTCACTTCCAAAACAAAGTTACTGGGTTTCTACTAATTATGCAGTTACTTTTAGTAAAAACTATGTACTAAGTATGATATTAAGCCTTATGGGATTTGCGAATAATTCTGGACCTAAGTACAATACATTAAATAATTACAATATAGACTTAACAAATGGAAAAGAACTTTTACTAGGTGATATTTTTAGAAATGGAGTTGACTATATAAATATAATAACTGATTATATAAAATCTGAAATTAGTGAAAACAAAGAAATGTATTACTCTAATGTAGAATTAGTTATACCTGAAGATCAGGCATTTTATATTACAGATGATGGGATTGTTATCTATTTTGGTGTAGATGAAATAGCACCAGAAACCTTTGGAATTCCTAAATTTAAGATAAGATTTTCTGATTTTGGAAATTTTATAAACCAACGATTCTATTGTATTTCTCCAGATATATACATCCAATCAAGAGGAAGAGCCAAGCATTTTATGGTATAAAAATATAGATAATTCTGAGCCCTATTTTGGTATATCTAGATTTATGCTGGAGTAGGGTTAAGATTTATCTATCTTAAAAACATAATTTAAACAGTACTATTTGTATATGTTAGTTATATAGACTCAGACCTACTGATAAACATTTATATAGTACAATTAATTTGTATTAAAAGTTTTAACTTTTGACTCAACAAGAAGATTATATTATTATATATATTTAAGTTGCTATTTTTTTTTATACATTTGCTGATAAGCAGAATTTTTATTGATTACTTCTACCTTTAAATTGGGATTACTTACTACCTCATACAAAAAAAGTTTTCCTAATTTTAACCTGATGTTCATCTCCAACCTGTTCCATTCATAGCCTTTGAACAATTCTTTTAATAAAAAAACTTCTCCGCAATTGATGTTTTTTAACTCATCTATTGCATCATTTAACAGACTATTCATATTATTTCCTCCAATTTGTATAATTTCACTAATTTCATTATATTGTTAATTTTTGACATAGTCAAACAAATTATAAAGGAATTATAATGGTGTCAAAAGTTAACAGTATTGACACCAAAAAATCGTTTTAGTAAAATGTATAAATACAAGTAGATACAGATATCTACAAATTTCTGCATTAAATTTTTACGTTAGGAAGTGATTATTATTATATATGGATATTGCCGTGTCAGTACAAAGAATCAGACAGATAACAACAGTTTGTATCAACAACAGCAAGAGATATTAAGCAAGTATAACAATGCCCAAATAATAAAAGAAACTTATACAGGTACTACTACAAATAGACCTAAATTTGAAAAAATCATATCTTCTTTAAAAAAGGGAGATTTACTTGTTGCAACTAAACTTGATAGACTGGCTAGAAGTACATCAGAAGGAATACAATTGATAGAGGGTTTGTTTGCTAAAGAAGTTAGTGTCCATATTTTAAATATAGGTCTCCTAGAAAATACTTCAATGGGGAAATTCTTTTTAACTACATTACTTGCAGTTGCAGAACTTGAAAGAAATATGATAATAGAACGAACTCAGTTGGGAAAAGAATTTGCTAGAAAGAAAAAAGATTTTAAGGATGGTAGGCCAAAGAAATATAGTAATCAGCAGATACAATACGCATTGGGATTATTAAATTCTAAACCTTATAGAGAGGTTGTGAAGATGACTGGTATCTCTAAAAGCACACTTATTCGTGCGAAGAAATCAATTTAATGAAATTTTACCTATGAAAAATTAGAGGTGTAAATAATTTGGATGATTTGAATATATTTATGCCTCTAATTAATTTTATTTACAGATAAAATAAATAGTAAAACTTTTTTTAAATTATTATATAAAGTTTTATAGAGTATATAATTTTCTTGATGTAGTATATTTTATTACAGATATTAAATTATAGTAGTGTATAATTACTGTAGACTTTTGATGAGAAAATAACAATGAAAGAATTTATACAGAGTACAAAAAATAGATGTTTTATGTCTTGAATCAAATTTAATATAAAAAGAGATATGTCTTAAAACAAGCCTATTTTAAGACATATCTCTTTTTATGTTAAATTTTTTAAACATTGTAAAAAAAATATCAAAAACATATTGACTCTATAGTTACTATAGAGTTTATAATTAAAACTGTAAAAAAGCAAAATAAGTGTCATATTTTTAGAAATTATAACAAATATAAAAGTATACTTAAAAAGTTTGTATTAATTAAAGCTGAATTGGTGAAATTTGGCAGGGAAAACGTTGTATAAATAGGTCAAAACGGGAGGAATTAAAATGAGTAATAATATTAATCAAGATTTGGAGACAAAAATAATACATTGGGGACATAGTGCAGATCCAACAACAGGTGCATTAGCTACTCCAATATGTCAAACAGCAACATTTGCTGCAAAGACAGTAGAGCATTTTGAAGAGTTATGTATGACATGGGGGTATGTATATACAAGAGAGTGTAATCCTACACTTACAGAGTTAGAGGCTAAATTAGCTATGCTTGAAAATGCAGAAAGTGCTATATCTAGTACATCAGGTATGGGAGCAATAACATCTACTATATTAGCATTAGTAAAAAGTGGAGACCATATAGTTAGTTCTGATGGAATATTCTCACATACTAAATTATTTATGTCTGAGTTGTTAGCTAAATTTGGTGTTGAAGTTACATTTGTAGATGCAGTAAACCCACAAAATGTAAAAGATGCAATGAAATCAAATACTAAGATTGTTTATATAGAAAGTCCACTAAATCCATCCTTAGATTTAGTAGATATAAAAACAATAGCAGAAATCGCTCATGAAAATAAGAGTTTAGCTATTGTCGACAGTACTTTTGGTACTCCAATTATACAAAGACCAATAGATTTAGGTGCAGACTTAGTAATACATAGTCTTACTAAATTTATAAATGGACATGGAGATACTTTAGGGGGAGCAGTAGCAGGTTCAAAGGAATTAATAGATTTAGTGAGATGGCCAAGTTTATGTTGTTTTACAGGAGCATCTTTACCACCAATGAGTGCATGGATGATTTTAAGAGGTATGAAAACGTTAGATATGAGAATGAAAAAACACTGTGAAAATGGATTGGCAGTAGCAGAGTTTTTAGAGCAAGAAGAAAATGTAGAGTTGGTAAAATATCCAGCACTAAAAACTCATCCTCAGTATGAGCTTTGCAAAACTCAAATGAATGGTTTAGGTGGAGGAGTAGTTTCATTTAAACTTAAAGATGGAATAAATGGATTAACAAGAGACCAAGCTAGTAGAAAATTAATGAATTCTTTAGAACTTGCAACAATAGCAACAAGTTTAGGAGAAGAACATACATTAGTTCAAATGAATGGAGAAAATCTAATAAGAATAGCAGTAGGATTAGAGTCTGCAAATGATATAATAAATGACTTTAAACAAGCTATAGAAAAATTAAAATAAAGTTATATAAATGAAACTAGAAAATTAAAATCTTAAGGAGAAAAAATCATGGAAAACAAAAATAATGTTAAGAGATTTTTGGTAATATTCATATTGGCTTTTGGAACAACAGCCATGTATAGTTTACCATATATGAAGTCATCATTTTATGATCCAATGCAACAAGCATTAGCATTGAGTCATACGCAAATAGGGAACTTATTGAGTTTATATGGATTAGTAGGAATGGTATCTTATTTTATAGGTGGATGGTTTGCTGATAGATTTTCAGTTAGAAAACTGATAACTTTTTCTTTAATTGCTTCAGGAGCATTAGGGTTTTACTTCTCAACATTTCCATCATACAACATGATTCTTTTAATATTTGTATTATGGGGATTTACAACAATATTAACATTCTTCTCAGCTTCTGTTAAGGTTGTTAGAATGCAAGGTAGTGAATCAGAACAAGGAAGAATATTTGGATTTTATGAAGGGTTATCAGGGGTATCAGGTACGTTAATTTCTTTTATAGGTCTTTATTTCTTTGGAAAATTTGCTGAAATAACTATTGGATTTAAATATGTAGTATGGTTATATTCTGCAGCATCTATAATATGTGGTATACTTTTATTTTTCTTAGTAGAAGAAAAGAAAGACACTGGAGCATCAGATGAAGGATTAAGTATTAAATCATTACTAAAAGTAGTTACAATGCCAAAAGCTTGGCTGATTGGTCTTATAATATTTTCAACTTATTTAGTATTTTCAAGTTTAACTTATTTGAGCCCATACTTATCAGAAGTTTATGTAATGCCAATGACTTTAGTTTCAGCTTTATCAATAATCAGAACTTATGTTATAAAAATGGGAGCATCTCCTATTGCAGGTGTTATAACAGATAAAGTTGGTTCATCTATAAGAGTAATGTTTGTAGGGTTTATATTAATGACAATAAGTACAGCAGCTTACTTGGTAATACCTAAGAGTGCAGGACTTATATGGATAGCTGTAATAAATATGATAATACTAAGTGTAATCTTATTTGGATTTAGAGGTATATACTTTGCATCTGTTTCAGAGTCTAATATATCTTTAGAAACTACAGGGGCAGTAGTTGGATTCGCTTCATTCATAGGATTTTCTCCAGATGCATTTTACTATACAGTTGCAGGTAATTGGTTAGATAAATATGGACAAACAGGATATACGTATATATTTATTTTATCTGTAGTGTGTGCAGTTATAGGTATATTTGCCACTTATGCTTTAAATAAAATAAATAAGAAAGAAAATAAAAACTTGAATAATAAAATTGCTTAAATACTTATAATTATTTATATAACTCTACCTATTTTTAAAAATGGGTAGAGTTGTTCATGTTTAAAATAAGAAATAGCTTTAGTCTAGATGTTTCATAATTATAAAATAAATTTATAACATGTAGTATAAAGTAAGTTTAATTAAAAAATGACAGTAACTATTTAAATATTAAAATAGAAAATTAAGACAATAATAAGAATATGGAGAGTAGATATGTTAGCATTATGGGAAAATGGAATTATAATTATATTTGCATTTCTATTGTTAGGGATAGGATATTATTTTTCTAGAAATGTAAAAGATATGGAAAGTTATTACCTAGGAAATCGAAGTTTACCATGGTCTTTGATAGTAGGTACTTTGGTTGCCTCTTGGTATGGTGGAGTTGGTACAGTTGGTAGTGTAGAGTATGCAGCTATATATGGAATATCTGCATGGGCAGTATGGTCAATAGCTGCACATATTGGAAGAATGCCTTTGGCATTGTGGGTTGGACCAAGAATTCATATAAGAACTAATATAACAGTTCCTGATTTGTTAGAAAGTTTTTACGGAAAGCAAGTTGCTATAATTGGAGCAGTTTTAATGTTTATATATTGTGCACAACTTGGAGAAATAACAGCTATGGGGACTATAGGTAATGTAGCTTGGGGAATCGATAAACAACTAATAGGGTTTATAATGGTAGTTGTAGTAGTTATATTAACAGTTCTTGGTGGTCTTATGGGAGTTGCCATTACAGATATGGTATTGTTTTTTTGTATGGTATTTGGTTTAACTATGGTTATGCCAGGCCAATTTGACCAGATAGGTGGTTTTCAAGGTCTTACAGAAGCACTTAAAGATGCACCTCAGCTAATGCATCCTACAAAAGGGATGTCAGCAATGAAAGCATTGATGTTAATAGTTTATTCATTTGGAGCTTATTCAGACCCAACTTTCTATCAAAGATTTTCAGCAGCAGATTCTCCAAAAGTTGGAAGGAGAGCCCTGTTGACTTGTTTTTCTCTGTGGATATGTTTTGACATGGTGTTAACTATGACAGGTCTTATAGTTAGAGCTACTTATCCAGAAATGGCTCCAGCAGCTGGGTATATAACTTTAGTTTTAAATACATTGCCAGAAGGTATAAGAGTAATATTTATAATCGGAATTTTAGGTTCAATAATATCAACACTAGATAGTTATTATCTAGCAGCTGGAGCCACTTTAGCAAATGATATATATGGAAGAATTACTAAAAAGGAATTATCTCAAAAGCAATTAGTTAAATTTACTAGAATAGGTGTATGTTTAGCAGCAGTTATGGGACTTAGTGTTGCGTTTAGATTTGAAAATGTATATGATGCATGTATATTTGTAGGAAGTATTTGGATGGGTTCAGCATTTGTACCTATAGTAGGAGGACTTCTTGGTAATGGAAGAAGAACATCTATGGGAGGTATTTTGGGAATGATTGTAGGTGGAGTAACTTTTGGTTATTTTAAAATGTTTCCAGTTCAAAGTTTTGAATTAGAGCCTCTTGTTATAGCTATTCCACTTTCATTTATTGCATGGACAATAGGAAATAGAATAGGCGAAAATTTAAATACACAAAATAATCTATAAAAAAGGAGTAGTTATTATGTCTAAATTGGTCTCTAAAGTGAAAAAAGATTTGGAAATAAAATGGCTTGGTATAGATGGTTTTTTAGTACTATTATACTTTTTAATAACAGGATTTATATTTTATGGTATAGTAACCAGAAATGATATTATAGTTGGAAAGATAATCCCATATGGAGTTATGATAG
Source organism: Clostridioides sp. ZZV15-6598 (assembly GCF_020657705.1). Taxonomy (NCBI): domain Bacteria; kingdom Bacillati; phylum Bacillota; class Clostridia; order Peptostreptococcales; family Peptostreptococcaceae; genus Clostridioides; species Clostridioides sp. ZZV15-6598. The sequence goes on from NZ_JAGWCS010000015.1 coordinate 31,994, forward strand.
CAGTAGTTATAATATTTTTTGATTATCTATATAGAGTATTCAAAATGACAAGAAAAAAAGAGGAAAAGGAATGATTTTATGGATATAAGAGCATTGCCTATAAAAATTACAAAAGATGAAGCTATAAATATAGCAAAGAATGGAAATAAATCCTTATTAAGTAGACTGATATTAAAAAATAAAGAAGTTCACGAAGTTAGACTTCATTATATAGAGTTTAAAGTAGTTACACTTAAAATTCATAAAAATAAATCTACCTTCATGAAAAAAAAACAAGCTAGTAATATAAATGAATTAAATATTTTAGTAAATGGCTCTACAGGTGCTGGTAGTATAGTACAAGAATTACCAGTATCTGAAATTGTAAAAAATGTAGATAATGACATCATACAATATAGTGATAAGGATGAGAGAAGGGTAAAAGCAAAGGCAAATAAAATGGCTATAAGATTAAGTCACAGGTTTATGGGGGGTATACCAGAAATTGAGATAGTTAAAATTGAAAGTATCTTTAGACCATACTGGGTAGTATTCTTTGGAAAAGTGGAATTAAACACAAGAGTAAGTTACTTGCCAATTGAAGCAGATGGTTTTGTTATAGGAATGTAGGACATTTTATATAAATATATTTTGCACTTATTGTATAATACATATTGAGAGAAGATATAATATTTAGCTATATACAAAGTAGCTTCTATATTAGATAACTTAATTTATAATAAGTGATTTTAATGTATATAGATTATAATAATGGAGGGAATTAATTCTTATGACAAGCTATAAATATACAGGATTTTATATAGAAAAGCCAACAGGAAATAATGTGTTTTCATATGAAGAAAGAGAAAATAAGAGTATATATGTTCCAAAACTAATAAGTGGAACATTGGATGATGTGAAATTAGGGAATGAAGTAGTATTTAATGAAATTGATGAAAATAAAGAGATAAAAGCAAAAGGATTGGAAAATATGGTCGAATATGTCCTGGGAAATAAAAGAATATATGTTTTTGATAATCATAACCATGCATTTTATTTTTGGATAAAATCTATGATGGCAAATGAATTCACAAGAGGATGTAAACTAGTACATGTAGATCAGCATAAGGATACTAGAGAGCCTAAAAACTACAATGTAGATATAAATAATCTGGAGGATGTATTTAGGTATACGAATGAGGTTCTAAATGTAGGAAGTTTTATAAAACCAGCATTAAGACATAGTATATTTTCTGAATTAATAATAATAGATAGCTCATATGGCTTTGATTTAGATATAGAACCAGAATTTGTTCTTGATATAGACTTAGATATATTTTCAGAGGATATGAACTATATACCATTTGATTTTAAACTAGAAAAGATAAAAAATCTAATTAAAAAGGCTAAAGTTGTAACAATTGCTACTAGTCCTTACTTTATAAACCAAGAGTATGCTATAAAAGTATTAAAAGAATTGTTTAATTATGATATAATGTAAGAGTTAACTTTGAATAGAATATGGTATAATCAAAAAGAAGAAACTTCCAATCTAACTAAAAGATTTTATACTATAAAAAAACTAAAAAAATATAGATATACTTAGGAGGAAAAAAGTATGAGTTTATATACTGAATGGAGAAATTTAAGTGATAACCACGAAAATCAAGAAACAGAGGTAAAATTCTGGGAAGAATATTTAAAAGTTGAAGCTGGAATATACAATGAAATATTAAATAATAAAATGGATGTTGTAGAAGGTAAAGTAAGTGAATTAGCTGCGAAATTTGGAACTACTAATGAATTTTTCATGGGATTCATAGATGGAATAAGTGAAAGTTTAAAAGAAGACATAGTTTTAGAAGATGTAGAAGCTGATAAAGAAGTTTCTATAAAAATAGATTGGGAAAAATTATATAACAATATGGTAACTGTTGAGGCTCATTGGCTATATAATTTACAAGGTTGGGAAGATATATTACCAGCAGACCAAAGAAAAGAAATAATAAAAGCATACAAAAAATCTAAGACAGTAGTTAAAGAAACAAAAATAGGAAGAAATGATTTATGCCCATGTGGAAGTGGTAAAAAATATAAGAAATGTTGTGGAAAGTAAGGTAATCTTATGTTTATTTTAAGATTTGCAGATGATGATGACAATTTATCAGTTAAAGATTTTACATCTTTAACTGATTTAAAAAAATATATTAGTGAAAATAGTATAGATAAAACATGGCATCAAATTGAAGAAGTTAAAAAAGTAATACCTAATCTAAAAGAGGAATAAAACTAAGTAACATTAAAAAGAATATTAAAAAATAGTTGTCAATAGTTGTCTATAAGGACAACTATTTCTATTTTTAGATATAAATATAAAATATACAGGGGGTATAAATATGAAATTTATTGATTTGCATTGTGATACCATAGCAAAATTAATGGAAAATGTAGAAACAAGTGAACTTAAAACTAACAAATATTCTGTTGATATAGACAGGTTGAAAAAAGGGGATTCATTGGCTCAAACATTTGCTCTTTTTGTTGATACTGAAGAAGTAAAACATCCTTTTGATTACTGTATGAGTATGGCAGATAAATTTCATAAAGAAATGAAAAAAAATAGTGATGTAATAGCTCTAGCTACTAACTATGAAGAAATTATGAAAAATCAATCAGAGAATAAACTTACAGCACTTTTATCTATAGAGGAAGGGGCAGTACTTGAAGGTAGAATAGAAAACTTAAAGAAGTTTTATGATTTAGGTGTTAGAATGATGACAATAAGTTGGAACCATGCGAATGAGTTAAGTTTTCCCCATAATAAAATAGAGTATAGAGAAAAGGGCCTTACAGATTTTGGTAGAGAAGTTGTACATAAGATGAACGAACTAGGTATGCTAGTTGATGTTTCTCATATTTCAGATGGTGGATTTTATGAAATTGCAAAAATATCCTCTAAACCAATAATAGCTACACATTCAAATTCAAGAGCAATGATGAATCATACTAGAAACCTAACTGATGATATGATCAAAGTGTTGGCTAATAAAGGTGGGGTTACAGGAATAAACTTCTTCCACTTGTTTTTAAGCGATAAAAGCGAAAGTAAGCTTGAAGATATGGTTAGACATATAAAACATATTGTAAATGTTGGAGGAATTGATGTTGTAGCTTTAGGCTCAGATTTCGATGGAATAGATTCAAAAGTTGAGATTGAAGATATATCTCAAATGGGTAAATTATATGAACCTCTAAAAAAAGAAGGATTTAGTGAAGATGAAATAGAAAAAATATACTATAAAAACGCTTTAAGAGTAATAAAAGAAGTGTTATAAGAAATGTTTTTTTGACATTAGGAAACAAAGTTTTATATCGAACATAGTATAAACTAAGATAAAAATTTATTGGAGGTTTAACTATGAAGGTAGGAGACATTGTAGCTAGAAAGTCACATAACAAAGATATTGTATTTAAAATAGTCTCTTTTGGTGTAGATGAAAATAATGAAAAAATAGCTATACTAAAAGGAATTGCATTTAGAGTAATAGCAGATGCTTATATTGATGACCTTGAATTAGTAAAAGCACCTGATATAAAAGATATATTAATAGATAAAAATGTAGAAAATTTATTATATAAGTCAGTAAGAAAGGCTAAAGAGAGACAGAAAAAGATGACAAGGGCAGTTCCAAAACTTCAATTAAATTCTAACACATATGGGATGCCTGGAAAAGTATTACAAATAGATGGAGATAAAGAGTATTTAAAAATTTGTTTGGATGTATATGCTCAACTTGGAATACCTGCAGTAGGAGTAGCAGTTTCAGAGCAAAATCAGCATAAAGAAGTAAGAGCATTACTAGAAAAATATAATCCGGATATACTAGTAATTACAGGACATGATGCAATGACAATAAAAAGAGGGGATATAGAAGATATGAATAACTATAGAAACTCTTTAAATTTTATGAAAACAGTTAAAGAAGCACGTAAATGGCAACCAAATTTGGATAATCTTGTAATATTTGCAGGTGCATGTCAGTCAAATTATGAAAAAATAATAAACGCAGGAGCGAATTATGCAAGTTCCCCTGGTAGAATAATGATACATGCTTTAGACCCTGTTTTTGTAGTAGAAAAAATTGCGTGTTCAAGAATTGATGTAGTAGTACCTATTGATGAGGTCATAGAGCAGACTATTACAGGTGTTAAGGGTATTGGAGGCTCTGAAACAAGAGGGAAATTTAGATGGGCAATGCCAAAAACAATATTGCATTAACAAAAATTAACATAATTATACTGTATATATTCAAAAATAGTATTGACATTTTTGCAAAAAATATATAAAATAATTAGTTTAAACGTTTGACAAAAATGTTTATATGTGATATTATGTAAACATATAAACGTTAAAGAAGGTGATATTGTGGCTACTGTTCAAACTCTAGATAAGATAAGAGTAAGCTTAGAAAGACATATAGGAAAGAAAATATTGTTGAAAGCTAATAAAGGAAGAAAGCAGATTATTACAAAAGAGGGTATACTAGAAAAAGTTTATCCAAGCGTGTTTGTTATAAAATTAGATGATGAAAGTAATGGATATCCTAGGGTATCTTATAGTTACTCAGATTTATTAACATCTAATGTAAAGTTGCAAGTTTTTAGAGATCAAGATAAATTACAAATAAGTTAAAATTATACCTATTAAAAATAGGTGTAATTTTTTTTTTGTTCCTTAAATATAAATATAGTGTGATATTTTTATAATACTTAAGGAGGTAGACTATGGAATTAATTAAAGATGTAATTAAAATTGACAATAGAATAGACTTTGGGAAATTTCAAACATTTATTGAGGCGGAAGCAGTAGTGCCAGACAAGAAACTAGATGTATATGAGATTGTAAAGACTGAGGGTTACATATCACTTAAAAAAATTGAGATAGCAGATGGAAAGATACTTTGTAGAGGAAGTTTTAATTACAACGTAATTTACATCGCAGACGATAAAAACACTGTTTCTAATGTAGATGGAAAAGTGGATATAAACGAAGTAATAGAAAAAGACAATGTTATGCAAGATATGGAATACATGTTATTTTCAGAAGTAGAGCATATGGACTGTACTATAATGAATGAGAGAAAGATTAAAGTAGGAGCTCTTATGAATATAAGAGGAAGTTTATTTGAAAAACAAAGATTAGATATTGTAAAGGATGTAGCACAAGTAGAAGGCATACAAAAGCATAGAAAGGAAATTTGTTTTCAAGATATAGTGGGAATAGAAAAAGCAGAAAGTTCTATAAGAGACACTATAACTATAAATACAGAAGAAATTCAATCTATAATAAGCTTAAATCCTTGTGTTAAAGTAAAAGAAAGTAGAGTAACTGATAATAAGGTTATTATTGGTGGAGTATTAGAAATAAATCCATTGGCTTGTACATATGAGGGTGAGCTTGTAGAGTTAGATAGAGTGGGTATAGAGTTTACTCAGTTTGTAGAAGTCCCTGGAGTGAGTGATGGTATGACTGAGGAAGTATTATTGTCCATGTCAGACTTTAATCATATCTTTAAACAAAATAGTGAAAGTAATACAGGGCTATTAGAAATAGATTGTATGGCTTGTTGTAAGGTAAAAGTTACAGATGAAGTGACAAGAGAGGTATTACAAGATGCATACTCTCCTCAAAAGATAATAAAATTTGACCATAAACCTATTCAATTAAATAAGACTTTAAGAAATAGTGAAGAAACATTTATGGTTAGAGAAGGAATAAGAAATGATAATGATGATATACAAATAAAAGACATTGTAAGCGTTTGTCCAACTATGTCTATAGAAAATAGCTACATTGAAGGAAATAAAAGTATTATACAAGGGATTATAAAAGTTGAAATTTTATTTGTTCCAGTTGAAGGGCTAAAGTTAGTTTATAAAATTAGTGAAGAAATTCCATTTGAGCATGATATAGAGATGGATAATTTAACTGATACAGCATCTGTTTTTAATACAGCATGTATTGATAAAATTGAAGTTGATTTAAATAGAGACCAAATAGATTTGGTTATAAAAATCAAAAGATTTACTGAAGCATTAGATAAAAAGGCAGAAAGCTTTATTGTTAAAGGTGAAGATCAAGGTGTATATGATTTATCTAAAGCCCCAAGTATAATTGTATATATATGTAAAGAAGGAGATACTTTCTGGAATATTGCAAAAAAATACAATACAACAGAAAATGAAATTGCAGAACTTAATGATATAAAACTTGACGAAGCAATTAAGCCTGGTAAGTGTCTTATTTTAGAAAAAAAAGTCGTATTAGTAGATTAATATTAAAAAATTTAAAGTAATTAAGTATAATAGGGTATTATAATACCCTATTATTTTATTTTTTGTAGTATAATATTATTGTTAGTGATGCATTATTCTTTAAACAAGGAGGATAGAATGGATTTTATAAAACTAAAGAGCAGGGCAAAAATAAATTTATCCATTGATGTCTTAGGAAAAAGGCAAGACGGTTATCATTTTGTTGAAATGATAATGCAAACGATAGATTTATACGATATAGTAAAAATAAAAGGATTAGATAAGGATGAAATAAAGGTAAAAAGCACTAGTTTAGATATTCCTTTAGATGAAGATAATATTGTTTATAAAGCTGCCAAAATACTTAAGAATAAATTTAATATAAAAAAAGGTGTAGAAGTATTCATAGAAAAAAATATTCCTGTAGCAGCAGGGATGGCTGGAGGAAGTTCCAATGCCGCCGCAGTATTAGTAGGATTAAATGAATTATGGAAACTTGAGTTATCAGAAGATGAATTAAAAGAAATAGGCTTTGATTTAGGAGCAGATGTTCCATTTTGTATATCAGGAAAGCCTGCTTTAGCTCAAGGTGTGGGAGAAAAACTAACAGATATTAAAGGTTTACCATGTGATATAAGCATTTTAATATGTAAACCAGAATTATTTGTTTCTACAAAAGAAGTTTATCAAGGATTAGACTTGAATAATATTAAAAAAAGACCTAATAATAAATATTTGATGGAGTGTTTAAATTTAGAAGATATAAGAGCTGTATCAGAAAATATGATAAATGTTCTTGAAAATGTTACTATAAGTAAACATGAAGAAATAAATAATATAAAGCAAGTTATGATGGAAAATAATGCTTTAGGTTCTATGATGAGTGGAAGTGGTCCTACAGTTTTTGGATTATTTAAAAGTAGAGAAGATGCTCTAATTGGAAAAAAAGAATTATTAAAAAAATATAAACAGGTATATGTTGTTAACAGCAGTCAAAAAGGGGTTGAAATTTGTGGAGAATTTAACTAAACTGAACTTGGATAATTACAAGCCATTAAGAGATGTAGTCTTCGAAAATTTAAGAGAGGCAATCTTAGAAGGGAAATTAAAGCCTGGTCAAAGGCTGATGGAAGTACAACTAGCAGAACAATTAGGAGTAAGCAGAACTCCAGTAAGAGAGGCAATAAGAAAGCTTGAATTAGAAGGTTTAGTTGTTATGTTACCTAGAAAAGGTGCATATGTAGCTAATATGTCATTAAAGGATCTTCTAGATGTATTAGAAGTAAGAGCAAGCTTAGAAGGTTTAGCAGCATCTCTTGCTGCTGAAAGAATTGGTGATGATGATATAAAAAAACTTAAGGATATATCAGAAGCGTTAAAAAAAAGCATTTTAGAATCAGATTTAGATGCACTATTGAAACAAGATGTAGAATTTCATGAATGTATATTTAAAGCAACAAACAATAAAAAATTAATCCAATTGATAAACTCCTTATGGGAACAAGTGTATAGGTTTAGAGTTACTTATATGTCTGATTACGACTCATCGCTTAATATTGTTGAAGAACATAGATTTTTACTTGATGCCATAATCAAAGGTGATAGTGAGTTGTCTAAGAAATATGCTACAGAGCATATAGAAAAAGCAGAGCAATTTATGATAGATAAGGCTATGATGAATAAAGACTTATAAAATAAAAAAACTACTTTGAAATGGTTAGAATCATTTCAAAGTAGTTTTTTTATTGATATTGAAAAATATTATGAATAAATTAAATTTAATTGGACATAATTGATGATATAAATTTATCTTGAGGGGGATTTTTCAATGAGAAAAATTAAAGTTAGATTGGGAATATTAATATTAAGTCTTATATCAGTCATATCAATAATGACGATAGTAATAAATGGTGAAGTAAAAAAAGTTGATAATATATCAAAAGACTATAAAGATAAATTAATAAGATTTCATGTTATAGCAAATAGTAATACAGATGAAGATCAAGAACTTAAATTAAAAGTTAGGGATGAAGTAATAAAATATTTACAACCAAAGCTACAAAACTCAAAAAGTATAGAGGAAAGTGAAGCTATTATAAAAAAAGAATATAGTACTTTGGAAGAAATAAGTAAAAATATTATTCTTGAAAATGGATATAATTACAGTGTAAAGGTAGGTATACAATATAGTAACTTTCCTACAAAGCAATATTCTAATATAGTTCTTCCAGCAGGTGAATATAAAGCATTAAAAATTATAATTGGAAAAGGTGAAGGAAAAAACTGGTGGTGTGTTATGTTTCCTCCATTATGTTTTGTTGATGAGTCTAATGGAGTTATAGATAAATCTACAGATGATAAGTTAAAAGAAGTTTTAACTGACAAGGAATATAAGTTAATAAAACAAGACACACCAAAGAAAACAAGCAGAGTAAAAATCAAATTTAAAGTAATTGAAGTAGTAAAGGATTTAGAAGAAAAATTTTAAAAAAATAAAATTATAAGGAGTGGTTTTAATCATGGACAGGTGGAGTAAACTGATAGCTATATTGCTAGCTTTAACCTATATATTTATACCTATTAAAGAGGTATTTGCAGATGAGCCAACAGAGACAGTTAAGAAAGTAAATAAACAAGAACAAAATGTAGCAAAGAAGGAAGTAATAAATTTATCTGATAATGATTTAATGTTATTGTCTAAATTGGTTGCAGGTGAAGCTAGAGGAGAAAGCTATGAGGGACAGGTTGCTGTAGCAGCTGTAGTAATAAACAGAGTATTGGACCCTAGATTTCCAGATTCAATAGAGGAAGTTATATATCAGAAAAATGCTTTCTCAGTTGTGCTTGATGGTTCAATAAACAGGACACCAACAGATTCAGCATGTAAAGCAGCTAAAGAAGCTCTTTATGGAACTGACCCAACACATAAAGCAGTATATTTCTGGAATCCAGAAATAGCCACTTGCAAATGGATAAATAGACTAAATCCATACCTGAGAATAGGGAATCATGTGTTTGCAAAATAAATTTAAATTTTTGAGTACTGAAAGGAGTTGTCTTTTTCTAGAAATTATTTTCTAATTTGAGATAGCTCCTTTATTTTTTGTTTAAAATAAACTATAATAATCATTTAGGTAATAATATATTAACTGTGAATATAAAAATAAATTTTAGCGATAAATAAGATGTTGTTAAACACAAAAATGTAAAGTAGGTGTTGTATAAAAATGAGCAATAGACCAATAGGAGTTTTTGATTCGGGATTAGGCGGATTGACGGTTTTGAAAGAAATAATGAAGATATTACCAAATGAGGATATAATATATTTTGGAGATACTGCTAGAATACCATATGGTTCGAGATCTAAGGAGACTATAATTAAATATACTTTTCAAGCTATAAATTTTTTGAAAACTAAAGATGTAAAAGCTATAGTTATAGCTTGCAATACTGCTACTGCGAGAAGTTTAAAAGAGGCTCAAGAAAAATATGATATACCAATAATAGGTGTTATAGAAGCAGGAGCTAGAACAGCTGTAAGCTCTACTAAAAACAAGATTGTAGGTATAATTGGAACAGAAGGAACTATAAGTTCAAAGGCATATAATTTAGAAATATCTAAAATAGATAAAAATATAGAAATTGTTAATAAAGCATGCCCTTTATTTGTACCAATTGTTGAAGAAGGATGGGCAAATACAGAAGTAGCTAAATTAACAGCAAAGATATATCTACAAGAATTAAAAGATAAGAATATAGATTCTTTAGTATTAGGATGTACTCATTATCCTATTTTAAAGAGAACAATAGGTGAAGAAGTTGGAGAATACATAAAATTGGTTAATCCAGCTAAAGAGACAGCTAAAGATTTGAAAAAGATTTTAGAAGGACGAAACATTATAAATAGCACAGAAGCTCATGGAATTTATCAATATTATGTATCAGATATACATGAAAAATTTTCAGATATAGCGAAAGAATTTTTAAAGAAAAAAATTGATAAAATTCAAAAAGTGGAAATACAAAAATATTAGTTTATATGAAGAAGTCTATGGAGGAAAAATCGTTGAGTGTAAAAATAAGTATAAATACTAGACAATATGATGAAAAAGGAAATATGGACACCATAGAGATGACTACTTTTGGTAAAATTTTTTATAAAAATGATGGAATATATGTTATTTACAAGGAAAAAGAAGAAAATATAGAAATAACTAATACTATAAAAATACTTAAAAATGAAGTTAGTATTAAAAAGTTTGGTTCTATTAATTCAACCATGATGTTTAAATGTGGAGAAAGCAGTACTACAAAATATGTAACCCCACAAGGTACCTTATTAATTGATATTGACACAAGAGAATTGGATATAAATATACAAGAAGGGGAACACATAAAATTGAAAATAGACTATAATATAAAGATACAAGATTTATTTTTAGGTAGAAACAAAATAGATATATACATAGATATTAAATAATAACTATAGCTATTTTCCAGAAATTTTATAAAGGTAGTGAAAAAACTACCTTTTATTTAATTTATTTGGTATTATTATATTTATATTAAACTTTAATTTCTTAAAATTGATACAAGGGTTTAGCGTTTTTTTATAGAAAGTATACTTAAAAGTGAATAAAACTAAGTGTAAGAGGGATAAATATGATATTTGATAAGGTACTAAGTACTATAAATAAACATAATTTAATACAAAAAGGCGATAAAATAGTTTTAGGTCTTTCTGGAGGACCTGATTCAGTTTGTTTATTGCATGTACTAAATAGATTAAAAAAAGATTTTAATATAGAAATATATGCAGCACATTTAAATCATCAAATAAGAGGAATAGAAGCTCAAAAAGATGCATTATATGTATCTAAGCTTTGTGAGGATATGGGAATTGTATTCTTTGTAAAGTCTATTAATGTACCAAAATATTGTGAAAATGAGGGGTTATCATTAGAAGAAGGAGCAAGGAAACTAAGATATGAGATGTTTTATGAAATTAAGGATAAGATTAAAGCTAACAAAATAGCTATAGGTCATAATCTCAATGACCAAGCTGAGACTGTCATGATGCGTATCATGAGAGGAACAGGTCTTAAAGGGTTAAAAGGAATTGATTATATTAGAGACAACTGTATAATTAGACCAATCTTGGATGTAGAGAGAAGAGATATAGAGGAATATTGTAAAGCTTATAATTTAAATCCTAGAATAGATAAAACAAATCTAGAAAACATATACACTAGAAATAAAATAAGGTTAGACCTTTTACCATATATGAAGGATAATTTTAATTCAAATGTAATAGAATCTATAGTGAGGATGAGCAATAGCTTAAAAAGTGATAACGATTATATTGAGAAAGAGGCAGAAGCTAAATTTAGAGAAGTTTCAAATATAAAAGAAAAGAGCTTTGTAGAGATAAATTTAGAAGATTTTATTTGCTTACATGATGCCATCAAAGTTAGGGTTCTTAGAAATTCTATAAAACATATACTAGGAGATACTAATTTTGTTGATCAAAGACATATAGAGGACATAATGTCTTTAGAAAGTGATTCGAAAGTAAATAAAATGATAACTCTTCCGAGAAATATATTTGTTTATAGAAAAAAAGACAGTATAATATTAACCAATGAGGAAATTGTTACTGAGGAAATTGAATTTTATTACAATATACCTAGTAATGGGTTTATAAAAATAAAAGAATTAAAACAAATTATTGAGACCCAAGTAATGAGTATAGATAGGTATAAGAGTATGAAATTAGACAATTCATCTAAAGGGTTTGATTTTAATAAGGTAAAAGGGGGTATAGTAATAAGGAGCAGAAGGCAAGGTGATAAGATAAAACTTGCTGTGGGAAGTAAAAAAGTGAAGGATTTATTCATAGATTTAAAAATCCCAAGAGAAGAAAGATGTAAAATTCCTATAATCACAGATAGTGAAGGGATAATATGTGTTGGAGATTATAAAATCAGTGAGAATTATAAAATTGATGAAAGCACAAAAGAAGTATTAAAAATTAATTTTAACAAATTATAGGGCAAAGCAATGTATGAAAGGAGGGCTTCTATATTGAATAAGTTGCTAAAAGGGGCAGGTTTTTATCTACTTGTTTTTATAATTATAGTAGGTATAGTTCAATTCTCAGGTAAGCCTACAGAAAAAATAAAAGATTTAAAATTTTCCCAAGTATATAGGGAATTAACAGATGAGAATATATCAAGATTGTACTTTGTAAATCAGACTTCTGTAGAAGGTACTATAAAAGATACGAATACAAAGTTTAAATCATATGTTCCAACAGAAATAATGGGAGATAAACTTGCAGATGAAGTGTTAGATCAAGCTAAGGCTGGAAAATTAACATTTGGTGGTGAAGCTAAACCATCTACACCTTGGTTTGTTGAGATGCTACCTACGTTACTATTAATATTCTTTATGGTAATTCTTTGGTTTGTATTTATGAATCAGTCTCAAGGTGGAGGCGGAAAGGTTATGAGCTTTGGTAAGTCAAAGGCTAAGGTTCATAAGGATGATGAAAAGACTAGAGTTACGTTTAAAGATGTAGCTGGGTTGGATGAAGAAAAAGAAGATTTACAAGAAGTAGTAGACTTCTTGAAAAATCCTAAGAAATATATTGAATTAGGGGCAAGGATACCAAAAGGAATGCTTATGGTAGGACCTCCTGGAACTGGTAAAACATATCTATCAAGAGCAGTTGCTGGAGAAGCAGGAGTGCCATTTTTCAGTATAAGTGGTTCTGATTTCGTTGAGATGTTTGTTGGGGTTGGGGCTTCAAGAGTAAGAGACTTATTTGAGCAAGCTAAAAAAAGTGCTCCAGCTATAATATTTATAGACGAAATCGATGCAGTTGGTAGAAAAAGAGGAGCAGGTCTTGGTGGAGGCCATGATGAAAGAGAGCAAACTCTTAATCAACTTCTAGTTGAAATGGATGGATTTGGAGTAAATCAAGGTATAATAATCATGGCAGCGACAAATAGACCAGATATACTTGACCCAGCTTTACTTAGACCAGGAAGATTTGACAGACAAGTAGTTGTTGGTACACCAGATGTAAAAGGTAGAGAAGCTATATTTAAAGTTCACTCTAGAAATAAACCACTAAGTGATGATGTTAAAATGGATGTATTAGCTAGAAGAACACCAGGATTTACTCCTGCTGATATAGAAAACTTAATGAATGAAGCTGCAATACTAACAGCTAGAAAAAGAGAAAAGAAAATTAAGATGGAAACTATAGAAGAAGCTATAACAAAGGTTATAGCAGGTGTAGCTAAGAAATCAAGAGTAATAAGTGAAAAAGAAAGAAAACTTACAGCATATCATGAAGGAGGGCATGCAGTTTGTGCTCATATACTTGAGGAAGTAAGTCCTGTTCATCAAGTTACAATAGTACCAAGAGGAAGAGCAGGAGGATTTACAATGCAGCTTCCTGTTGAAGATAAGTTCTATGCTACTAAAAATGAGATGAAAGAAAACATAGTAGTTTTACTTGGAGGTAGAGTAGCAGAAGAGTTAGTTCTAAAAGATGTATCTACAGGAGCATCAAATGACTTAGAAAGAGTTACAGCTACTGCAAGAAGTATGGTAACAAAATATGGAATGAGTTCTAAACTTGGTCCAATGTCATTTGACAGTGATGATGAAGTATTTTTAGGTAATAGTTTCTCAAGTAAGAGAAATTATTCTGAAGAAGTTGCTTTTGAAATAGACCAAGAAACAAAACGTATAGTTGATGGTGCATATGATAAGACAAGAAGTATATTACAAGAAAACATGGATAGACTGGAGTATGTAGCACAAGCCTTACTTATCTATGAAACTTTAGATGCAGCTCAGTTTATAAAAGCATTTAATAAAGAATTACCATTAAATGATATTGAAAATGCAATTACAGAGGAAAATTCTCCTAAAGAAACTGAAGAGCAATTAACTATAAATCTAGAAAAAGATAGAGAAGAAAGAAACAATGTTGTTGATATAAATAAAAATCAAGAAAATAAATCTGAAGAAGATAAATAATTTTAAAATATTGGTTATTTTAAGAGCATTATCTATTAAGGATTAAATATTAAGACTGAAAGCATAATATTAAATTGATAAACAAAGTATATTTGCATATATCAATTTAATTAATACTTTCAGTTTTTTTGTGATTTTATCAAAGATTAGGTAAAATATTAAATTATGGAAATCAATGGTATGGGTATATAAGTTTACTTATGATAATATATTAAAAAGGAAATTTAAAATTAGTAGTATTAAAAATATATTAATAATGTATAATTACTTATTAGAAGAAAATAAGTCATGAAATCATGTCATATTAGAGGTGAAGTATGCGAGAGAAGATAATAGAAATTATATTAAATAATAAATCTGAGTTTATTTCGGGTGAAGAGTTGTCAAAGCAATTAGGTGTGTCACGTGCAGCTATATGGAAACATATGAAAGCTCTAAAGGAAGAGGGATATAATATAGAATCTGTAAATAAAAAAGGTTATAGATTAACAGAAAATCCAACTGATTTATTAAGTCCACAGAACATCTACTATAAATTAAATACAGAGTTTATTGGTAAGAATATTGAGCATCTTGATACTGTAGATTCAACCAATGAATACGCAAAAAGAGTGGCTGTGAACAGTATAGATGGAACTGTGATTTTAAGTGAACATCAAGATATGGGAAAAGGACGATTAGGAAGAACTTGGGATTCCAAACCTCATGAAGGGATTTGGATGAGTATTATTCTAAAACCAGATATGGAACCATTTAAAGCCCCATTTATAACTTTAATAGCAGGAGCAAGTGTAACACAAGCTTTAAATAATTTAGGGGCAAAGACTTTAATAAAATGGCCCAATGATGTTATTTTAAATGGAAAAAAAATATGTGGGATACTAACAGAATTGTCTGCTGAGATTGAAAGAACGAATTATGTTGTTCTTGGTATTGGAATAAATGTTAAAATAATGGACTTTGAGCCAGAAATAGCTGAAAAAGCTACCTCATTGTATAAAGAAGGATACAAATTGTCTAGAGTAGATATTGTCAGAAATGTATTGGCTGAATTTGAAAAGCTATATTTAGATTATATTGTAAATAACTCAAAAGAAGAAACTTTAAAAATATGTAGAGATTATTCTGCAATTATAGATAAGAATATATATGTACTAAAAGGAAATGATAAAGAATTAGTTAAATGCTTAGATATAAATGAAGATGGTAACTTAGTGGTTCAAAGTAGTGATGGAAATGTAAAAGAAATTGTTTCGGGTGAAGTTTCTATAAGAGGAGAAAAGGGATATGTATGATAATATTTTAGATATAGAAGGTTTAAAGGTTGGGCAAGTTGAGGATAGAAGAAGGTTAACTGGATGTACGGTAGTGATTTGTGAAGAAGGTGCAACTTGTGGCGTTGATGTAAGGGGCTCAGCTCCAGGAACTAGAGAAACCGATTTATTAGACCCTGTAAATATGGTTCAAAAAGTTCATGCTGTGGTTTTAGCAGGAGGTTCTGCATATGGTCTTGAATCTACTTGTGGAGTAAGTAGGTACTTAGAAGAAAGAGGAATTGGTTTTGATGTTGGAGTTGGCAAAGTTCCTATAGTTGTGGGAGCAGTTTTATTTGATTTAGGAGTAGGAGATTTTAAGTGTAGACCAGATATACAAATGGGTTATAAAGCTTGTGAAGTAGCAAATACAACTGTTTTAAATCAGGGGAATTATGGAGCAGGATGTGGAGCCACTGTTGGAAAGATAAGAGGGCAAGAATATGCTATGAAAGGTGGAATAGGAAGTTATTCTATAAAACTTGATAATGGTTTGATTGTATCTGCATTGATTGCTGTAAATGCTCTTGGAGATGTTTATGAGGATGGTAAGGTTATAGCAGGTGCTTTAAATGATAAAAAAACAGAAACAATTGATACATACAAATTGATGAAACAAGGAGCAAGTAAAGGCGGATTTAGTATAGATAATACTACAATTGGAGTTATAGCGACGAATGCTAAGTTAACTAAGGCTGAATGTAAAAAAATATCTCAAATGGGTCATGATGGGTATGCAAAAGCTATTTTTCCTATCCATACACCTCATGATGGAGATACAATATTCACAATGTCAAAAGGTGAAATAGAAGCAGATATAACGTTATTAGGTTCATTAGCTGTAGAGGCTGTGGAAAAAAGCATAATAAATGCAGTAAAAAAAGCTGATAGTGTAAAAAATATAATAGCATATAAAGACATAGTGAAAAAATGAGAAATATGATGAAATTAGCATATTTTTCTTGTCAAATTGTTGACAATGGCAACTCATCTTGATAAAATTATTCTTGTTAGAGCGGGCATCCTGAAAGTAGTAGCCTGACTCATAATGATAAGAAACAAGAGTAAGGAAAATCAAAAAATTAAGTAGTCCGGCATCGTTAGTGAGCTGGAACGGAGGTGTATTTTTTATGATGAACACAAGTGCATCAGTAAGAAAAGTAAATGTAAGAAAGATGACTATAATAGGAGTACTATCAGCTATTTCTATTATGCTATCTATGACTCCATTGGGATTTATTCCGGTTGGACCTACAAAAGCAACTATAATGCATATACCAGTTATTATTGGAGCTATTATGGAAGGACCAATAGTTGGGGCAGCAATAGGCTTTATATTTGGAGTATCAAGTCTTTTAAATGCTATAATAAACCCAACAGTAACATCTTTTGTTTTTATAAATCCATTAGTTTCAATATTGCCAAGAGTTATGATAGGTATATTGGCTTATTATGTATATCAACTAATAATCAAAGCTACAAATAAGGTATACATATCTGGATTAATTACAGGAGCTGTAGGTTCTTTATTAAATACAGCTGGTGTTCTAGGAATGATATATGTCTTATATGCAGACAAGTATCTTCAAGCAATGGGTCAAAATGGTTCAGCAGGAAAGGTTATAATGGCTCTTGCCGCAGCAAATGGAGTACCAGAAGCAATAGTAGGAGCTTTAGTAGTAGCTGCCGTTGCTGCTGTACTTAAGAAAAGCAAAAAATAGAAAGAAGGTTAATGACATATGCTTCTAGTATTTGATGTTGGAAATACTAATATGGTTTTAGGTATATATAAAGGTGACAAGTTAGTTAATTATTGGAGAATTAAAACAGATAAGGAAAAAACATCTGATGAATATGGGATTCTAATAAGTAGCTTATTTGAGTATGATGATGTGGATATAAATGCTATTGATGATGTAATAATATCATCTGTAGTTCCAAACGTGATGCATTCTCTTGAAAATTTTTGTATAAAATACTGTAAAAAGCATCCATTGATAGTAGGTCCAGGCATAAAAACAGGTCTAAATATAAAATATGATAATCCAAAACAAGTTGGAGCAGACAGGATAGTCAATGCTGTAGCAGGCATAGAAAAATATGGAGCACCAAGTATACTTGTAGATTTTGGAACAGCAACTACATTTTGTGCTATTTCTGAAAAAGGTGAATACTTAGGGGGTACAATAGCACCAGGAATAAAAATATCTAGTGAGGCATTATTCCAAAGTGCATCTAAATTACCTAGAGTAGAATTAGCAAAACCAGGTATGACTATTTGTAAAAGTACTGTATCGGCTATGCAATCTGGCATAATTTATGGATATGTAGGTTTAGTTGATAAAATAATAAATATGATGAAAAAAGAATTAAATCGTGATGATGTTAAGGTTATAGCCACAGGTGGACTAGCTAAACTAATTGCTTCAGAAACAAAAAGTATAGATTATGTAGATGGTTTTTTAACGCTAGAAGGATTGAGAATAATATATGAAAAAAACCAAGAATAATTAATACAGGGAATTGGATTATATATCCAATTCCCTTTTTATGATAGTTTTTTAGTGTTATGTGGTATATTATAATGAGGCAATGCAGATTTAGAAGTAAAATCACAAAAACAAAGAAAAAAATAGGAGAAAAACGATGAAAGTAGGAAATTTAGAATTAAAAAATAAAGTTTTTCTGTCACCTATGGCAGGGGTAACAGACCTTCCATTTAGATTAATTTGTAAAGAACAAGAATGTGGACTTTTATATACAGAAATGATAAATGGTAAGGCACTTTGCTATGATGATGAAAATACTAAAAAAATGCTTAAGATAGAAAAAGAAGAACATCCTGTAGCTGTTCAGATATTTGGTTCTGAACCAGATTTTATGGGAAGAGCAGCAGAAATAATGAATGAATATCCAAATGAAATTCTTGATATAAATATGGGATGTCCAGCTCCAAAAGTAGTTAAAAATGGGGATGGTTCAGCACTTATGAAAAATCCTAAACTTGCAGAGCAGGTATTAAAGGCGGTAGTGAAGAATTCAAAGAAACCAGTTACTTTAAAAATAAGAAAAGGGTGGGATGACAATAGTGTAAATGCTGTTGAGATAGCAAAGATGGCAGAAGCTTGTGGAATAAGTGCTTTAGCAATACATGGAAGAACGAGAGAGCAATATTACACAGGCAAAGCAGATTGGGATATAATTGCAGATATTAAGAAAAATTTAAATATACCTGTTATAGGAAATGGTGATGTATTTACAATAGAAGATTCAATAAATATGTTAGACAAAACGGGTTGTGATGCTATAATGATAGGTAGGGGTGCTCAGGGTAACCCATGGATATTTAAAAGAATAAACCATTATATGAATACAGGCGAGATTTTACCAGAGCCAACTCTTAACGAAAAAATAAGTACTGCCATTAAACATTTAAAGCTTGCAGTAGAAGAACATGGAGAGTATGTAGCTGTAAGGGAAATGAGAAAACACATCGCTTGGTATTTAAAAGGTCTTAGAAACTCTGCAAGACTGAGAGATGAAATTAATAAAATAGAAGACTATCAAGAAGTTGTGTCGAAATTGGAGTACTATATGCAAGACTCCTTGACATAAAAATAATAGTGACTTATAATATAGCGCATAAATTAAAAAAAGATTATAAAAATTTTAAAATATAATTAGGAAAATTCCTAAGAAATTTGTGAAGGAGTTGTATTTATAATGGAAGAGAATAAAGAGTTTTTATTGACACAAGAAGGATACGATAAATTAGAAGAAGAATTAGAGAATTTAAAGGTTGTAAAGAGAAAAGAAGTTGCAGAGAGAATAAAGGTTGCTATATCTTTTGGTGATTTATCTGAAAATGCTGAGTATGATGAAGCTAAAAAGGAACAGGCACAAGTTGAAGAAAGAATCTTAAAATTAGAAAATATGGTTAGAAAAGCTGTTATCATAGATGAAAGCAAAATAGACCTTAATGTTGTTACAATAGGTTCAATAGTTAAAGTTAAAGATTTAGAATTTGATGAAGATGTTGAATATACTATAGTTGGTTCAACAGAAGCAGACCCATATGATGGTAAAATATCAAACGAATCTCCTGTAGGAAAAGCGCTTTTAGGAAGAGCTGCTAAAGAGGTTGTAGAAGTGCAAGTACCTGATGGAGTTGCTAAGTTTGAAATATTAGAAATAAGAAGATAATATGGAGGAAAAAAATGAAAAATAATCAACAAAGCAATGAAGAAGCACAAATTCAAGAAGACCTTAGTGAAGTACTTCAAGTAAGAAGAGATAAACTAAAAAAATTACAAGAGTCAGGTAGAGACCCTTTCAAAGAAAGTAGATATGATAGAACTCATTATTCTATGGAAATAAAAGATAACTTTGAAGCTCTTGAAGGTCAAACTACAAAAGTAGCAGGACGTATAATGAGCAAGAGAATACAAGGTAAAGCTGGTTTTATAGACATTCAAGACCAAGAAGGAAGAATTCAATCTTATGTAAGATTAGATGCTATAGGGGAAGAAGAATATAGTGTATTTTCAACATATGATATTGGAGATATAGTTGGTATTGAAGGGGAAATATTTAGAACTAAAAGGGGAGAAATATCTGTAAAGGCTAAATCTGTAGTATTATTATGCAAATCTTTACAAGTTCTACCAGAGAAATATCATGGATTAAAAGATCAAGAATTAAGATATAGACAAAGATATGTTGATTTAATAGTAAACCCAGAAGTAAAAAATGCTTTTTTAATTAGAACGAAAGCATTAAAAGCATTGAGAGCATATTTAGATGACAGAGGATTTTTAGAAGTTGAGACTCCAATATTAAATACTATAGCTGGTGGAGCAAATGCTAGACCTTTCATAACTAACCATAACACTTTACATATACCAATGTATTTAAGAATAGCAAACGAATTATACTTAAAGAGACTTATTGTTGGTGGATTTGATAAAGTTTATGAAATGGGAAGAATGTTTAGAAATGAAGGAATGGATTTAAAACATAATCCTGAATATACAGCTATAGAATTATATCAAGCATATGCAGACTACACTGATATGATGGAAATAACAGAAAATGTTGTTGCACATATGGCTGAAGTTGCTACAGGAAGCATGATAATCGACTATCAAGGAACAGAAATAAACTTTACACCTCCTTGGAAGAGAATGACTATGGAAGATTGTGTGAAGGAATATTCTGGTGTAGATTTTTCTACAATAAATACAGATGAAGAAGCGTTAGAAGTTGCTAGAGAAAAAGGAATAGAAATAAAACCTGGAATGAGAAGAGGGGAAGTAATAAATGCTTTCTTTGAAGAGTTTGGAGAAGATAAATTAATCCAACCAACATTTATAACACATCATCCAGTTGAAGTATCTCCATTATCTAAGAGAAATGTTGAAGACCCAAGAAGAACTGATAGATTTGAAGCATTTGCTAATAAGTGGGAATTAGCTAATGCATTTTCTGAGCTTAATGACCCTATTGACCAAAAAGGAAGATTTATGGACCAATTGAGAAAAAGAGAATTAGGCGATGATGAAGCTTTTGAAATGGATGATGACTTCTTAAAAGCATTAGAAGTAGGTTTACCTCCTACAGGTGGACTAGGAATAGGTATAGATAGAGTTATTATGCTATTAACTAATTCTCCATCTATAAGAGACGTATTATTATTCCCAACTATGAAACCTATTGATAATAATCAAAATAAAGAAGAAGAAGAAAAATAAAAAATACGAGCATTCTACTAAGTTTTAAATAGAATAGAGCTATTAAATTATCAATAAATAGCTTTATTCTATTTAAAATGTCAATGTAGAATGCTTTTTATATATTCTAAAAAATTTTTCATGTATTTAATTTATAAATTACCAACAAACGTTACAAATTGATATTAGTTTTTGTTGATTGAAACTTTATATTTAGAAAATATGATTGAAAGTAATTTATTATGAAAATATTGAAAGTAATTTTGGGGAAGGAAAAAGGAATAATTTTTGAGAATACTATATATAAAAAATTATTGGGGGAATGTGTGATGTTTCAAGTAATTGATTTTTTATGTTTAGTTTGTATTGGATTTTTAGTTCTTGATGTTATGGTGTATTTTTGTAAGGATGCAATGGATATATTTGAAAGTACAACTAAGGTTAATAAAGTTAAGAGTATAAATGTTTGGGCAGATAGAGTCAGAGCTAACTCATATTCTTACGAAAATAAAATTGCAAAATAGGAAAAACTGTATATGCATGTGTTACTTGTAATATCAAGGGTTATATCTGTTAGTTTTAGTTAAAAGTATTAAAAAAAACAAAGAGTTATAACCTTTTTTAAAATAAAAAACAAAAAAAGTATTGACGAATTATTTTTAAGGTGATATAGTATTACTTGTCCTTAAGAAAAGGGCAAACATGAAAAATGAAAAATGAACTTTGAAAATTAAACAGTAGGTTAATTTATAAAACAAGAAACAAACCATAAAGCCAGATATTTTGATAACAATAGTATCTGAGCCTGATAAACTTTTATTTGAGAGT